>SLLJ01000352.1 GCA_007134165.1 Nitriliruptoraceae bacterium
CGTGCATCGGCGGGTACCAGTGGTAGCCGGCGAAGACCTCGTCGGCGCCCTGCCCGGACTGCACCACCTTGACGTGGCGGGAGACCTCCTCGCTGAGCAGGGCGAAGGCGACCGCGTCGTGAGAGACCATCGGTTCGTTCATGGCCCGGATCGCCCCGGACAGGGCCGGCAGCAGCCGGTCGGCGCCGATGCGGATGCGGTGGTGGTCGGTGGCGAACTCCCGGGCGACGACGTCGGAGTAGCGGAACTCGTCGCCTTGCACGTCCCCGACCGACTCGAAACCGATCGAGAAGGTCTTCAGGTCGTGCTGCCCGGCCTCGGCGAGCAGGCCGACCACCAGCGAAGAGTCGATGCCGCCCGACAGCAGCACGCCGACGGGGACATCGGCCACCGTACGCCAGCGCACCGCGCGGCGCAGCGCCTCGAGCACGGCGTCCTCCCAGTCGCGGGCGTCGAGGTGCGCGCGTTCGGGGTCCCGGGTGAACTCGGGCCGCCAGTACTCGCGGTCGTGGTGCCGGCCGTCGGGCTCGATGACTCGTACGGTGGCGGGCGCAAGCTTGCGCGCCCCTTGCAGGATGGTGTGCGGGGCGGGGACCACCGAATGGAAGCTGAGGTAGTGGTGCAGGGCCACCGGATCGATGCTCGTGTCGACGCCTCCGGCGCCGAGCAGCGCCGGCAGGCTCGAAGCGAATCGCAGCCGGCCCGAACCGGGGGCGAGGTACAGCGGCTTGATCCCGAAGCGGTCGCGGGCGAGCACGGTCCGCCCGGAGTCGCGCTCGTGGATGACGAAGGCGAACATGCCCTGCAGGCGGTCGAGCACCGCCTCGCCCCAGGCGTGGTAGCCCTTGAGCAGCACCTCGGTGTCCGAGGTCGAGGCGAACCGCGCGCCGTGGTCGGCTTCGAGCTCGGCCCGCAGCTCGCGGTAGTTGTAGATGCAGCCGTTGAACGCGATCGTCAGTCCCGTGAACGGGTCGTGCATCGGCTGGCTGCCGCAGGCCGACAGGTCGATGATCGACAGCCGCCGGTGCCCGAGCGCGAGTGGACCGGCCGCGAACGCTCCCTGCCCGTCCGGCCCGCGGCTGGCCATGGCGTCGGTCATGCGCGCCACCGCCGCGAGGTCGGGGAGGCGACCGTCGAAGCGAAGCTCGCCGCTGAACCCGCACATCGCGGTCTCCTGTGGTCGTGACGTCCCCGGCTGCGGCCAGCCATAGGCTCCCGCCCATCCGCCGCCCGCACAAGTCACGATCACTGACCGAACGGTCGTGGCCAGCTGCGCACGATCCGGACCACCCGGACGATCGCGAGGAGCCCCCATGCCCCCGTTCCATCTCGTCGACGCGTTCACCGACCGGCCCTTCACCGGCAACCCGGCTGGGGTCGTGGTGCTCGACGGCCCGGTCGAGCAAGCCTGGGCGCAGGCCGTTGCCGCCGAGGTCCGGGCCTCGGAGACCGCGTTCGTCTCCCCCCGACCCGACGGCTGGCAGCTGCGCTGGTGGACGCCACGCGTGGAGGTCGAGTTGTGCGGGCACGCGACGCTGGCCGCCGCGCACGTGCTGATCGAGGAGGGACTGGCCCCGCCAGACCTGCCGGTGAACTTCCACACCCGCTCGGGACGGCTGCGCGCGGTGCGCCGGGGCCCTCAGGTGGCGATGGACCTGCCGGCATGGCCGCTGGCGCCCCACCCCGAGCCGGCCGGGCTGGCTGCGGCGCTCGGGGGCGTGATCGGTCGCTACCTCGGCCGGTCGACCGGGTCGGTGCAGGCCTGGGACGTGGTGGAGCTGCGCGATGAGGCCGAGGTGCGAGCGGTGCGCCCGGACCTCGCCGTCGTCGCGGCCCTGGGCAGCACCGGGCTGATCGTGACCGCGGCCGGCAATGACGTCGATCTGGTCTCGCGGGTGTTCGCTCCCGCCGTGGGGGTCGACGAGGACCCGGTGACCGGCTCGGCACACAGCACGCTGGGGCCGCTGTGGGCCGCGCGGCTGGGCCGCACACGCTTGACCGCACGGCAGTGCTCGCCGCGCGGCGGCCGGCTCGACCTCGAGGTGGGTGCCGACCGCGTCGAGGTCGCAGGACGGGCCGTGACCGTGATCCGGGGCCGGATCGCGGGCCCTGTCTGACCCCGCCGGTCCCGGTCAGAACCGGCCGGATGGCCCGGGTCGGCGCACCTGGCCCCCGTTAGGCTCGGCTCTGCTGCGCACTGCGCACCTCCTCCCACTCGATCTCCCGGAGCGCACCTGTGGAACCCGTTGCCCTGTCCCCTGCCCGCCGCACCGCCGACCTGGAGCGCCTGCGGTCCGAGACCTTCGACGTGCTGGTCGTCGGCGGCGGCGTGACCGGAGCCGGCATCGCGCTGGACGCCGCGACGCGTGGACTCACCACCGCCCTGGTCGAGCAGCGCGACTACGCCGCCGGGACCTCGAGCCGGTCCTCCAAGCTGATCCACGGAGGACTGCGCTACCTCGAGCAGCTCAACTTCGCACTGGTCGCCGAGGCGCTCAAGGAGCGCGGCCTGCTGCTCAACGAACTCGCCCCGCACCTGGTGCGCCCGGTGTCGTTCCTGTTCCCGCTCAACCACCGCGTGTGGGAGCGCGCCTACATCGGCGCGGGCATCCTGATGTACGACACCATCGGCGGCTCCAAGCACCTGCCCGGCCACCGGCACCTGACCCGTTCGGGCGCGCAACGGCTGATGCCCTCGCTACGCGAGGACGCACTGATCGGTGCGATCCGCTACTACGACGCCCAGGTCGACGACGCCCGCCACACCATGGAGATCAGCCGCACCGCGGCGGCCTACGGCGCCGTCACCACGATCTCGACGCGCGTGGTGGAGCTGCTGCGTGAGGGCGAGCGGGTCGTTGGCGCCCGGGTCCGCGACCAGGAGACCGGCGCCGAGTTCGACGTGCACGCCCGGCAGGTGATCAACGCCACCGGGGTCTGGACCGACGAGATCCAGGACCTGGTCGGCCGCGGCCGCATCAAGGTCCGGGCATCCAAGGGCATCCATCTGGTCGTGCCCCGCGACCGCATCCACAGCGACACCGGCCTGATCCTGCGCACCACCTCCTCGGTGCTGTTCGTGATCCCCTGGGGCCGGCACTGGCTGATCGGCACCACCGACACCGACTGGAACCTGGACCTCGCACACCCGGCCGCCTCGGCCACCGACATCCAGTACGTGCTCGACAACGTCAACCGGGTGCTGCGCAACCCGCTGACCCACGAGGACGTCGAGGGCGTGTTCGCCGGGCTGCGCCCGCTGCTGTCGGGCGAATCGGACTCGACCAGCCAACTCTCCCGTGAGCACGCGGTCGTGCAGACCGTCGCGGGCCTGATCACGATCGCCGGCGGCAAGTACACCACCTACCGCGTGATGGCCGAGGACGCCGTCGACGCCGCAGCCCGCAACCTGCCCCAGCGGGTGCCCGACAGCGTGACCGACAAGACCCCACTGCTCGGCGCCGAAGGGTTCCACGCCCTGTGGAACCGCCGCCGACGGCTGGCCGAAGAGGTCGGGCTGCACGTCAGCCGCGTCGAGCACCTGCTCGGGCGCTACGGCTCGATGATCACCGAGATCCTCGACCTGCTCGCTCAGCGTCCCGAGCTCGGCGAGCGGCTCGCCGGCGCGGAGGACTACCTCAAGGTCGAAGCCGTCTACGCCGCCTCCCACGAGGGGGCACTGCACCTCGACGACCTGCTCACCCGCCGCACCCGGATCTCGATCGAGACCTTCGACCGCGGCGTGGCCGCAGCCCGTGACGCCGCACCGCTGATGGGCGAGGTGCTCGGCTGGGACGAGGACACCGTCGCCCGGGAGATCGAGCACTACGAGGCACGCGTGGCCGCCGAACTCGAGTCGCAGCAGATGCCCGACGACCGCACCGCCGACGCGGCTCGGATGGGAGCCCGGGACGTGCGAGTCGGGGCCCGCGGCGCGCCCGAAGCCTGAGCCGCTGGGCGGCGCGGGTCAGGTCAGCACGCCGAGGTCGAGGTCGAGCACCACCACCCAGTTGGGTGCATCCACCACCTCGGCGATACGCAGGTGGCCGGCCACCGAGCAGACCACGTAGGCATCCTCGGCCGCGAGCCCGTGACGGGCCGTGAGCTCGTCGATCATGGCCCGGGTCGCCTGCCGGGCCGCCGCCTCGAGGTCCGGCCCGACGCCGGTGGTCAGGCAGCGCGGACCCTGGGCCGGAAGCCGGCCGGACCGCTCGGCCGGCAGCTCGATCCGGGGGGTGGGCGGGGCCTGACCCGGGCGCAGATGCAGCCGGAGCCGGGCGCGGGCGGTGGTCTCGACCGCCGTACCGCAGACCTCCCCGTCCCCCTGCGCGGCGTGCGGGTCCCCGGCCGACAGCAGCGCGCCCGCCACCTCGACCGGCAACCACAGCGTGGCACCCGGCCGCACGTCCCGGCAGTCGAGGTTGCCCCCGACCCGGCGCGGCGGGATGACCGAGTGGTTGCCGGACGCCTCCGGGGCGAGCCCGACCGTGCCGAGGAACGGCCAGCGTCGCAGCCGGGCGAATCCGCCCACCTCGACGTCGTCGGCGCCGATCTGCGAGACGACCACGTGCGGGGTGGGGAAGTCCTCGGCGAGCAGCCCGAAGCCGGGGATGAGGGTGGTCCAGCCCACCGCCCCGACTTCGAGGTCGAGCACCTCGATGCCGAGCGCGTCACCGGGCTGCGCCCCCGGCACCTGCACCGGCCCGGTCAAGGGGTTGGCCCGTTCGAGTTGCAAGCCGGCGACGTCGGCCGCATCGGCTGCCGGTCCGAGCTGGCCGTCGAAGCAGTCGGCGAGCACCACCTGCAGCTCCTCGCCCGGCGCGACCTCCACCAGCGCCGGGCGATCACGGTTCCAGCCGTGGTGGCGGTGCTCGACGTCGTGCAGGGTGCGCATGGGGGTTCCGAGCTCCGGGAGGGTTCCAACGTAGGTCCCGGTCGCTGCCGGCGGTACCCTCGGACGCGATGCTCCACGACCTGCTCCGACCCCGAGCCCTCCTCGGTCACCTCCTGGTGCTCGCGGTGGCGGGCACCTGTGTGACGCTCGGCCTGTGGCAGCTCGACCGTCTCGCCACGGTCCGGGCCGAGAACGAACGGGTCGCGGCCCGGATGACCGAGCCGGCCCTCGAACTCGGCGCCCTGAGTGCTGCCGCGTCGGAGGTCGACCAGGCCGCCCTGGAGTTCCGGCGGGTGCGGGCCAGCGGCGTCTTCCGCCCGGAGCAGGAGGTCCTGCAGCGCGGCCAGCAGCACCAGGGCGAGGCCGGGTTCCACGTGCTCACCCCCCTGCAGCTCGACCGCGGCGGGGTGATCCTGGTCCGGCGTGGTTGGGTGCCCGCCGACCGCTCGGAGCCGCCGGTGGTCGAGGCCGCACCTCCGGCCGGACGGGTGACCGTCTCCGGGGTGCTGGAGCGTCCCGTGCCCCAGCCTTCCTTCGGGCCCCGCGACCCCGACCAGGGGGTGCTGGCACGCGTCTTCCACTCCGACACCGCTCGGCTCGACCAGCAGATCGACGGCGAGTTGTTCGCGATGCTGCTGCGCGATGACACCGAACCCACCTCGATCGCCCCCGGGGCGCTGCCCGTCCCGGCCGGATCACCCGTCCTCGACGAGCGCAACCACTTCTCGTATGCAGTGCAGTGGTTCTCGTTCGCCACCCTGGCGCTGGCGACCTACGCCGCGTTCCTGTTCTCGCGCCGCCGCGGCCACGCTTCGCGAGACCGCGGTCAGGCCGCGGCCCCCGTCTCGGTCAGTCCCGGCGGCGGAAGCGGTGATGGCTGACGTGCCACTCGTCGCCGTCGGCGAAGGCGAACAGCTCCTCGCAGGCGATCGTGAACACCCGCCAACGGTGCAGCCGAGCACGCGCTGCGCGGGGACCGTCGCCGGCCAGGACCTCGAGCAGCGGCTCGCGGTTGGCGTCGATGCGCTCGAGCCAGGCCCGCAGGGTCCGGGCGTAGTGCTGCCCGGAGACCGCCCACTGGTCATCGAGAACCAGGTCCTTGACGGTCCGGGCGAGCAGGTCGTGTGACGGCATGATCCCGCCGGTGAAGAAGTTGCGCGCCATCCAGTCGGCGCGCACCCCCGAGGCGAACACGTAGGGGTCGCTGCGATGGGCGAACAGGTGCACGAACAGCATCCCTCCGGGAACCAGCCATCGGGCGATCCGGTGGGTCAGCTCCCGGTGGTTACGCACATGCTCGAACAGCTCCACCGATACGACTCGGTCGAAGGCCCCGTCCCGGACCACCTCGGCGTACTGGCCGTCGGTGCCACCGGGACCGCCGCCCGTGCCGAGCACCCCCACGTCCCCGGTCAGCACGGTGAGGTTGGACAGCCCCCGACGGGCAGCCTCGGCTTCGATGTGGCGGCGCTGGGTGGCGGAGTTCGACACGCCCACGATGCGCGCGGTCGGGTAGTGCTCGGCGAGCCAGAGGGTGAGCGAGCCCCAGCCGCAGCCCAGCTCCAGGATCCGCTGGCCGTCCTCGATACGGGCCCGCTCGGCGGTCAGGCGCAGCATCGCCGCCTCCGCGGTCGCCAGATCGTCGACCCCCGGCGGCCACCAGCCGGAGGAGTACTTCAGGTGCGGCCCCAGCACCGTGCGGAACCAGGCGGTTGGCACCTCGTAGTGCTGCTCGTTGGCGGCGTCGGCCGCCAGCGTGACCGGACCGGCGGCCAGCTGTTCGATGAGCTGGCGGGTGCGCTCGCTGCGGGCCTCGAGCCCCCCAGCGGTGATCTGGGACCGCCGACGCACCAGCAGCAGCCGGATCACGGCGCGCAGCACGGGGTCGGGCAACCATCCGCGGTCGACCACTCCGTCGATGACGCGCGTATCCCAGGCCGGGCGGCGGGTCATCGCCGCGTCCCCGGTGTGGGGTGACGGCGTCGCCAGCCGGACCGAGGGGCGGCCAGCGCGGAAACCGGCTCCCTCGGGCCAGCGGCGACGGTTCGCCGTGCCCGGCAGTACCTCTGAGTCTCCCAGGATCCGGGTGGGGAGAGAACCAAGGGGCCACCGTTCTTTCGGTCTTCGTGGCAGCACGAAGACGGGGCTGCGGCTCGCGGCTACGACGGCGAGTGCCGGGCGACTACCGTAGCGTCGGTGCGGACATTGCCGGAGCAGGAGGTTGGCATGTCAGCCACACACGCACCGGCAGCCAGCCGGTCCGGCCCGACCGGATCGGAGACGGCTGCGGCGCAGCGCCCGATCCGGATCGTGATCGCCGAGGACGACTACCTGGTCCGTGAGGGGGCACGGGCGGTGCTCTCCGCCCAACCCGAGCTCGAGGTCGTGGCCACGGCCGAGGGCCCCGAGCAACTGCGCGAGCAGGTTGCCGCCCACCGCCCGGACGTGGCCCTGCTCGACATCCGCATGCCGCCGACCTTCACGACCGAGGGCATCGAGCTCGCCCGCGAGATCCGCGCCGGCGAGCCCCGAGCGGGCATCGTGATCCTGTCGCAGCACGCCGACCCGGAGTACGCGCTCGAGCTGCTCAAGGACGGCTCGGAGGGGATGGCCTACCTGCTCAAGGAGCGGCTCGGGGACGCCGAGCGGCTCGTCCAGGCCGTGCGCGAGGTCCATGCCGGCGGATCGGTGCTCGACCCCCGGATCGTTCAGGCGCTGCTCGAGGCCCAGCGGCGGCGCTCGGCATCACGTCTGGCCGGGCTCACCCCGCGTGAGCTCGAGGTCCTCGCCCTGATGGCCTCCGGGCGGGGCAACGCCGCCATCGCCCGGCAGCTGTCCATCACCGACCGCTCGGTCGAGAAGCACTCCAACGCCATCTTCCGCAAGCTCGGCCTGGCCGAGGAGGTCGACCTCAACCGGCGCGTCGCCGCCGTGCTCTTCTACCTGCAGCGCACCGCCGGCTGACCCGACCGGGATCCGCACGCGCACGGTGGTCCCCTCGCCGGGTGTGCTGGCCACTTCCAGCGTCCCGCCCAGCGCGCGCACCCGGTCCTGCAGGTGCACCAGTCCGCCGGCGTGCCCGAGCCGGGACGGGTCGAATCCCTCCCCTTCGTCCCGCACGACCAGGTGCAGTGCCCCGGCGTCGAGGCGGACTTCGACCTGCACCCGTGGACTGGACGAGTGCTTGAGGGCGTTGACCACGGCTTCGCTGACCACGAAGTAGGCGTTGGCCTCCAGCTCCTCGTCCAGGCGCGGCAGCGGGTTCGGGGACACCTCGACCTCGACCGGCAGCTCCGAGCGTGCCGCCAGACTGTAGAGCCCCGCCGGCAGCCCCCGGTCGTGCAGGATCGAGGGATACAGCGCCTGCCCCGTGGACCGCAGGTCGTTGAGCACGTCGTCGATCGCGGTGGCCAGCGGCACGGTGAGCTCGCGAGCGCGGTGAGGCTCGGCCTCGACCTGGGCCCGGACCGCTCCGAGCTGGATGCGCAGCAGCACGAGCCGCTGCTGGATGCCGTCGTGCAGGTCGCGGGCGATGCGCTGCCGCTCCCGGTCGCGGGCACGCAGGGTCCGGCGGGCTGCCTCCTGCAGGGCCTGGGTCTGCCGACGGATCACCTGCAGCTGGGCTGCCAATGCCTGGCGCATCCGCTCCAGCGCCGCCGCCAGCGCCCCGAGTTCGTCGGAGCGCTGCACGTGGAAGCCCCGTTCGAGGTCACCCGCCGCGATCGCGGTGGCGGTGTCGGCCAGCGAGCGCACCGGAGCGATCATCACCTGCGCGAGCGCAACCGCGAGCAACGCCGCCACCGCCAGCAGCACCGCCACCGCGATCCGACGTACCTGCGCCAGCAGCGGTTCGATCGCCGTCGCCGGGCTCGGCTCGATCAGTCCGATGACCGCCGGGGTGTCCCACCGACGTGCCGCGCCCAGCGACACGTAGCGGGCCACCCGCCCATCTTCGACGATCTGGGGCTGGCCGGAACGGGTGGGGTCGCCCGCCGGGATCCTCCCACCGGCCGGCACCCGATCGGAGTGCCCGACCACCTGCCCGTCGACCACGATCTCAACCATCTCGACGCCGGTCAGCCGGGCGAAGTCACGGGCCTGGTCATCATCGAGGGCGTAGCCGACCACCAGCAGCCGCGGCGCCCGGTCGACCCGCCGCACCGGGGTGGTGTAGATCAGGCCGTACCCCGACCCGCGCAGCGGTACGACCCGCTGCGAGCCCCGGACCCCGAGCCCGGCCTCGCCGAGGTCGAGCGGACCGGGATCGTCGATCGACTCGCGGGCGACCAGACCGGTCACGACCTGCCCCGTGGTGACGTCGACCACGCTGCCGATGCGCAGGGCGGGATCGACCGTCTGCACGACCGACAGGATCTCGCGCAGTCCGCGGTCCGGATCGTGCGCGGCGCCGTCCCGCACCTCGAGGACCAGGCGCTGCTGGGTGACGGTCTCGACCAGCTGCCGGACGCGCAGGCTCTCCCGCAGCAGCGCGAGCTCGAGCACCCTGCTGCGCTCCTGCGCCAGGTCGGCGGAGTGCCCTCGCAATGCCTCGCTGATCAGCCGACCCTCGAATCCGGCGGTGACGAGCCCGGCGATGGCCAGCACCGCGACGATGCCTCCGACCATGCGAAGCGCCAGCCCCGGGCCGGGCCGACGACGCGCGCCCTTCGGTTCCCGGCCACCCATCATCCGTCCGAGCCGGCTGCGGATCCCGCCGTCGCAGTGCGCTGCACCGAGGCCAGCGCCTCGGCCGCCGGCGATCGACCGCTGATGACGTCCGCGAGCCCTTCGGTGAAGGCGGCCTGTGCGTGCGGGTAGGCGATCAGTGGCATCACCCGGGCGTGGTCGAGCTCGGCGACCACCGCCGCGAGGAGCCGATCCTGACCGAAGCGCGCGTCGTCGAGCAGCTCGCGACGGGCGGGCAGCCGCCCCTCCTCGCTGGCCAGGCGCAACGCCACCTCGTCCCGCGTCAGACGGAGGGCGAGGTCGAAGGCCAGCTCCCGGTTCGGCGTGCCAACGGGCAGGAACAGGCTGGATCCGCCCAGTACCGTGCGCGGTCGGGCCGGGTCGGCCTGGGGCAGCCGCACGACCCCGACCTGCTCCACCGACACGGCCGCGGCCCGGTCACGGAAGGTCAGGTCCCAGCTACCGGTCGCGTGCATCGCGACCTCGCCCTGGGCGAACATCCCGATGGCGTCGGGCGCGAGCGACATCGCGAAGGGCCGTGGCGCGAGCTCCCGGTCGACGAGGTCGCGCAGCAGCTCGAGAGCGGCGACCACGCCCGGGTCCTCGAACGTGAAGCCCGGGGGATCGGAGCCGGTCTCGAGCAGATCACCGCCGTGTGCCTGGATCCACCCGTAGGCCGCCCAGGTGCTGGCCGAGACCGTCAGCGCGTACTCCACGACCCCGGCATCGACAACGCCGGCGGCGACCTCACGGAATCGGCCTGGGGTCGACAGGTCGTCGAGGTCGAATCCCGCCGCACGCAGCACCTCGAGGTTGACCAGCAGCACCAGGGCGTTGGTGTCCAGCGGGACCCCGTAGCGGCGTCCATCCCAGGTCACGCTCTCCAGCGCGCCCGGCAGGTAGGCAGCCGGCTGGAGTCCGGCGGCCTGCCAGAGGTCGTCGACCGGCTCGGCGAGGCCGGCCGCCGCCGCCGCGAAGGCGTGCCATTGGGCCAGGTCGTGGGGCCGTCCGAGGTCCTGGTCGGCGGCAACACGGTCGGCGATCTGGGAGAAGGGCACGCCTTCGAGGTCGACCACGACCTGTTGGTCGGCATCGCGCTCGAACTCCTGGATCACCTCGCGGACCACCGGCGCGCTGGCCCAGTCGTCGGCAAGCACGACCCGCATCGTGATCGGTTCGTCGAGATCGGCGGACGCCAGACACCCCGTCAGCGCAACCGCCACCACGGCCGCCAGGACGATGGCTGCGAGCCGTTGTCCGCCCACGACCGCACCTCGTCTCGTCCGTCGCGCCGCAAAGCGTGGCACAGCCCCGAACCCGAGTCCAACGTCGGCAGGTGCCGCGCAGCCCGCGACACGCCCTCAGCCGGCCGTGATCGGTAGGCGGTGGTAGCCCTCGGCCCCATCGGGTGCGGGGCTTCGTGGACCCTCTGGCTGCAGGTCACCGGCGCCGTCGACCGCACGCACCGTGAGCACGTGAGGCCCAGCCGAGAGCGTCACCGGATGCCACCAGGGCACCCAGGTCGCGTCGCCCAGCGGGGCCGCGAGCTCAGCCGGCTGCCACGGACCGTCGTCCACCTGCACCTCGACGCCCGCGATGCCCCGGGTGGGCGCCCAGGCGACGCCGGCGACCAGCACCTCGCCAGCGGGAACCTGTTCGCCCCGCCGGGGGACGTCGATGCGTGAGGCGGTCTTGATCGGGCCAAGCTTGGACCAGCCACGGGGCACCCAATAGCCGTCGAATGCCTCCCAGGTCGTGACCTCGATCTCGGCCAGCCACTTGGTCGCCGACACGTAGCCGAACAACCCCGGCACGACCAGACGGGCGGGGAACCCGTGCCGGGCCGGCAGAGCCTCGCCGTTCATCCCCACCGCCACCAGCGCGTCGCGACCATCGTCGAGCACTGCGCTCGGGAACCCGGCCGTGAATCCGTCGACCGAGCGACCGACCAACTGACTGGCCTCGGGTCGCAGTCCGGCCTCGGCCAGCAGCTCGTCGAGCCGGACCCCCAGCCACCGCGCCGTGCCGATCAGCTCGCCCCCGACCTCGTTGGACACGCAGGCCAGGGTGACGTCGGCCTCCACGAGCCGGCGCGAGAGCAGGTCGTCGTAGTCCAGCCGCAGCTCCCGCTCGACCAGCCCGTGGATCCGCAGCTGCCAGGTCGCCGGGTCCGGTTGGGGCACCCGCAGGGCGGTGTCGATCCGGAAGAACGCGTCGTTGGGCGTCAGCAGCGGCACCGACCCCGTCACCGGCGAGCGGTTGGCGGCGCTCACGGCCGGGCGCCGGCGCGCCGGGGCGGGCAGGGCGATGCCGGCAGGGTCCACCATCGGGCCGCGGCCAACCGTCAGCCACCGACCGGCAACCAGCAGCCCGAACGCCACTCCACCCACCCCGGTGGCGGCCCGAAGCACGGCACGACGCGCCACCGGCGGGTCGCGGGGGTCCGCAGCAACCTCAGCAGCGTCGGGCGTCGGCGCCAGCCGCCGTGCGAGCCACCCGAGGGCCAGCAGCCCGGCACCGACCCCCGCTGCCAGCGTGACGAGTACCGGGAGGGCACCTGCGCCGGGCTGCGCGAGCATGGCCGCGGCCCCGATGCCCGCCGCAGCGACGAAGGCGAGCGGCGCGGCACGGGGCGAAACCGCCGCGCTCAGCGCCCCGATCGCCAGCGCCACCAGCAGCGTGCCGGCAAGCAACACCGCCCGATTGGCGGTCCCGAACCAGGCGATCGCCCCGGTGACCACCGGGCCGGGCACGGCGGGGATGACCACCTGCCCGACCGCGTCCAACGGCGAGGGAACCGAGCGCCAGACCCCAGCGAGCAACTCCACGACCCCGAGCGCCAGCGCCACGCCCAGCATCCCGGGCAGCATCCGCCGCATGGTTGCCTCCTCGGGCAGGTCGTCGGGGAGGGTTCGGGGCCGATCGGCCCGGGTCCTGCACCACCGCGGTGGGTAGTCTGCCCGGTGGGAGCCGACAGCATCCGCCCGCCGCCGTCGGCGGCCACCCAGCCTGAGGACGACACCGTGGTCGACTCCCCCGATCCGTTCGAGCCCCTCGACGACGAGTGGCATCGCCGCGTCAGGCTGCGCGACGGCACCCGGGTCCTGATCCGTCAGATCCGACCCTCCGACCGTCAGCGGCTCCAGGACGGCATGGCCCGGCTCTCGCCGGCCACGCGCTACCTGCGCTTCCACGCCGATGTGCGCGAGCTGTCCGAGCAGCAGCTGGACTACCTCACCCAGGTCGACCACCACGACCACGAGGCCCTGGTGGCCATCGACCTGGACCGCCCGGAGGATCCCGGCGTCGGGGTGGCCCGGTACATCCGGGAAGCCTACGAGCCGGAGGTCGCCGAGGCCGCCATCACCATCGTGGACGACTACCAGGGTCAGGGGGCCGGCACGATCCTGCTCGGCGCCCTGGCCGCCCGGGCCCGCGACAACGGCGTGCGGCTGTTCCGCAACTACGTGCTCGAGGGCAACCACGGCATGCTCGAGGTGTTCGACCACCTCGGCGCCGAGCGCCACTGGCAGGAGGCGTCGCGGCTGTGGTGTGTGGACCTGCGGGTGCCCGAACGCGAGGAGGACCTGCCCAACTCACCGGCCGGGCGCGCGTTCCTCAACGCCGCCCGGCAGGACCAGGCGCGCAGTGGCCGGCTGGTCAGCCTGTTCCCGCCGATCTGGGACCTCATCTCGCGCCGTCGGGAGCGCGACGGCTACGGCGAAGACCCTGGCGGCGAAGACCCTGGCGGCGAAGACCCTGGCGGC
>SLLJ01000002.1 GCA_007134165.1 Nitriliruptoraceae bacterium
CCGTGACGGGGTGGTGACCTTCGCCAACGAGCGGGCGCACAGCCTCCTGGGCACCTGCGAGCTCGTCGGGCACCGCCTCTCGGAGCACCTCGACCTGCGCGACGACGCGGACCTGCGTGTCGAGCTGCCTTCGAACCCACCAGCCGTCGGGGATCGCTACGCGGAGCACGTCCTGCACGTAGGGACCCCCAAGGGCCGACGACCGATCGCGTTCACCGGCGTGTGGCGCGACGGCGAGCTCGTCCTGACCCTGCGCAGCGCCGGACGCCGCGAGGCCGCGGTACGCAGCCAGGCGGACATCGTGGCGACGGTCGCACACGAGATCCGTTCGCCCCTGACCAGCGTCAAGGGGTTCACGCGCACGCTGTTGGCGCGGTGGGATCGCTTCTCGGACGAGCAGAAGCACACGATGCTCGCGACGATCGAGGACGACGCCGATCGCGTCACACGGCTGTTGACGGACCTCCTCGATGTCGCACGGATCGATGCGGGACGGGTCAAGCTCCGACGCACCGAGATCGATCCGGTGAAGCTCGTGAACACGGTGGCGGACAAGGCGCGGATCCGGAGCCCGGATCGCAGCATCGATGTCGAGGTCGATGATCCGATCCCGTCCATCATGGCCGATGCCGACAAGGTCGAACAGGTGGTCACCAACCTCGTCGACAACGCGATCCGCCACGCACCGGGGTCGCCGGTCCGTTGCGCGCTCGTCGAGCAGCCCGACGGGGTGCGTATCAGCGTCGCCGACGAGGGGCCCGGGGTCGCCGAGGACGTCACGCCCAGGCTGTTCACCAAGTTCGCGCGGGGTCGCAGCGACAGCCGCACCGGGACGGGACTCGGGTTGTACGTCAGCAAGGGCCTCGTCGAAGCGCATGGCGGGAGGATCTGGTTCGACCCCTCTGCCGAGGTCGGCGCCGTGGTGCACGCCCTGTTCCCGACCGGTAGGTCCTGACGAGTTCGGGTCGCGGTACGCCCACGAGGGGTTGGTCGGGAGCCTGTGCCTCGTCACTCTCCAGCTCCAGGAGATCGGCAACTCCCAAGCAGCAGGGGGGTCCACCGGCCCTGGCCGAGGGGGGGCCATCGTGTCAGTATCGGTCCCGAGGCGATGCGCTCACGCACCGTCCAGCGGACCCATGGTGGCGGATGGTCGACCCATCGTGCGTTCGTCAGCACCTCGGACACATCGAACAGGAGATGCCGTATGCCTGACACCACCTTCGCTGGTGAGCACACGGGGAGGGCTGGCATGCGCCGCGCCCTGCTCGTCGCTCTGCTCGTCGGCGCCATGATGGCAGCCCTGCTGCCGTCCTCGAACCTGGCCCCCGCTTCGGCCGATGAGCACGACTTCCCCGACCTCAGTACGGAGAACGTGCATCACGACAACGTCATGCGCCTGACGGCTGAAGGGGTCCTCCAGGGCTTCCCGGACGGCACCTTCCGACCGTTCCAGGCCGTCACACGCGCTCAACTCGCCACCTACATCGCCGGTACGGCGGGACTCGAGGAGGCCGGGCCTCCGTACGAGTTCGACGACATCGCCGACAGCGTGCACGCGGGCAACATCCAAGCGCTGTTCGAGGCCGGCGTCGTCAGCGGGTTCCCGGACGGCACCTACCGTCCTTCGCTCCCGGTACAGCGGGACCAGGCCGCATCCCTGCTCGCGAGGTGGCTCGATGTCGCCCCGTTGGCTGACGGCCCGTTCGCCGACGTGACCGCCGGCGTGCACGCGGGCAACGTCAACGCGCTGTGGGACCTCGGCATCGTCCGGGGCAAGACGTCCGACACCTACCTGCCTGGTTCCCCCCTGCAACGTGACCAGGCGGCCACCGTGGTCGTGGGCTCGATCGACGTGCTCGTCGAGGTCGACCTGATCCTGACGGTGCTGCACATCAACGATGGCGAATCGGCCCTGCTTCCCGACGAGAGCGCCGGGTTCCCAGGTGCTGCGCGCTTCGCGGCCGACCTCATCTCCCTGCAGGACGAGGCCGAGGACGAGGCGGCCTCCCGCGTTGCCGTGACCATCTCGGCCGGGGACAACTTCCTCGCCGGACCGCGCCTGAACGCCTCGTTGGAGAACCCCGATGAGTTCTACGACGCGTACGTCTACACCCACACCGGGTTCGATGCCATGACGATCGGCAACCACGAGTTCGACTTCGGCCCCGAGGTGCTGGTCGACTTCATCGAGGCGTCGGGGGACATCCCCTTCATCTCGGCGAACCTCGACGTCTCCGGAGAGCCTGAGCTCGCTCAGCTCGAGGCAGACGGTCGTCTGGCGGCGAGCACCGTGGTGACCAAGGCGGGTCGTGACATCGGCATCGTCGGTGCCACCTACGAAGGGCTCGAGTCCATCTCCAGCCCACGGAACGCAACGACGGGCCCCGTTCTCGAGGCGGTGCAGGACGAGGTGGATCGGCTCACGAACGAGGGTGTGGAGATCATCATCCTGTCCAGCCACCTGCAGGACCTCGACACCGAGATCGCCCTCGCCCCTGACCTCTCCAACGTCGACGCGATCGTCGGTGGTGGCGGCGGTGAGGCGCTGGGTGACGACTATCCGGTGCGTGTCGCGGACGCCGACGGTCAGACCGTCCCGATCGTGACGGTGCCGGGCAACTACACCGACGTCGGCCGTCTCGTGCTGCACCTGGACGCCGACGGCGACCTGGTCTACATCGGCGCTGGCTCGGAGCTCGTTCCGGTGCCGGTCGACGGACCACGTGATCCCTTCATCGCCGAAACGGTCGAGGTGCCGGTCGCGGCGTTCGTCGCCGATCTCGCCGAGGCTGTGATCGGGACGACCGACGTTCCGCTCGATGGTCGGCGCGGTGAGGACACCCCAGGGGTCCGGTCCCGCGAGACGAACCTCGGCAGCCTGTTGGCGGACGCCATGATCCACTCCGCACGAGAGCGCGCCGTCGAGTTCGGGGTACCCGAAGCCGACGTCGCTCTGCAGAACGGGGGTGGGATCCGCAACGACGCGGTCATCCCACCCGGTGAGCTGACCGAGCTCGACACCTTCAACGTCGCGGCGTTCTTCAACATCGTCGGGGTGATGGAGATGGACGGGGCGACCCTGCACTCCGCCCTCGAACGCAGCGTCAGCTCGCTCCCCGGTGCCTCCGGTGCTCACGGTCAGTGGGGTGGGGTTCGCTTCACCTTCGACACCGACCAGCCGGCACAGACCCGGGACCTCGATGCGGGCGTCGTGCTCACCGAAGGTGAACGGATCGTCGACGCGATCGTCACCCGTGCTGATGGCACGGAGGTCGTCCTGGTCGATGACGGGGCCCTGGTCGCCGGAGACGAGATGTTCACCATGTCGAGCATCGACTTCCTGCTCAGTGGTCAGGACGGGTACGTGATGTTCGGAGATCTGGACTTCACCCGCGTCGGGATCACCTACCAGGGCTCGTTGTCCGAGTACATCGGCCACCTCGGGACCGTCACCGCAGCCGACTACCCGGATGTGACCGTCGACAACGACACCTACACCCGGTTCGGCCCCGTCGGGGAGTTCACCGTGAACTGATCCGA
>SLLJ01000139.1 GCA_007134165.1 Nitriliruptoraceae bacterium
ATCACCCTGGCACGCCTGAAGGGCGCCTGGCGGCTCGTGGAGGTCGGCGGGGTCTACCCGTGACGTAGGGGCTGCGGCCCTGCGGGGATCAGCTCACCGGCGCGGGGTCGGGTCGGTGCGCTCCCATCGACCGGTGACGACCGGGGGATCGTCGAGCTGCACGCTGCCCTGCCACCGGTAGGTGGTGGGCCACCGGCGGAAGGCCGGCACGGCCACCGTCAGGCCCCGCAGCAGCCACGGCAGGCGACCGGGCCGCCAGGGCGTGTCGGTGTCCAGGCAGAGCTCGACCCGCCGGCCCGTGCGCCGGGCGGACCAGGGCCCGGATACCAGCCGGGCCCCGTTGACCTCGAGGCCCCAGCGGCCCGCCACCTCGGCGCGGTCGGCGATTGTGGTCGGGTCGGGCATCGGCGGCCACAGCAGCAGCCGGGCACGGTGCCCGTCGCGCGCGGCGACCACGGCCCGAAGCCCCCCGTCGGTGGTCACCACCTCGTCGTTGGTGCTGGTGCCGGGGGCGTGATCGTCGTCGCCGTCGGTCGGGTCGGGGTTGACCTCCACGGCCAGTAGTGCCGGGGTGTACTTGATGACCCGCTGCCGGTGCAGGCGCTCGAGGGGGATGCGGTGGGTGTCGACGTCCTCGCCGTCGATGCGGATCGTGGCGGGAGGGCGGGTGGTGCGCACCAGGTCGAAGCCCTCCATCCACACGACGAACAGGCTGCGCGGCACCTCGATGCCGTCGCTGACGGGGGCCAGCATGCTGGCGCGGCGGCGCGGGCGTCCGTCGCGGTCGTCGACGTGGATCTCGATGCGCCGCCCGTCGGTGTCCACGAACCCGGCCTCGGCCACGACCCCGTCCTCGGTCACCTCGACCCGGGCGGGATCAAGGTTGGTGAGGTTCCAGGATCGGGTCCCCCCGCCGAGGTGGAAGCTGGCCGGATCGAGCCGCAGCCCGGGCTGCACGTAGTAGTCCACGTCCCGGTCCGGGCGGCGGGTCAGGAAGGCAAGCATGCCGGTGCCGCGCTTGTCGTCGTCGAACCACAACAGTTCGCCGGCGTCGTACACCGGGTGTTCGGGCAGCTCGAAGTTGAGCATGCGCACGGGCGCGGCGAGCGACAGCGTCAGGGGGCAGAAGGTGGGGCTGCGCTCTTCCATCGTCACGGAGTACCGCCTCGCCGCCGAGGATGCCAGGGTAGGCGTGCTGCTGCGGCGGGCCGCCACCGGCCCGCGGGGCCCGCCCCCGCCAGTCGTCGGTCGGCCCCACTCACGTGAGGACGGGCGAGCGCGCGGCGACCTCCCGCAGCTCGCGGCGGAAGAGGCGGTGGCGGTGGTAGCGGGCGTGCAGGTCGTCGAGGTAGCCAGTGGCCGCCCGGGGGCTGTCGGCGAGGTGGATCGCCTCGGCGGCGGCTGCGGCCAGGTGGGCCACCCGGGCGTAGGCGCTGCGGCGCTGGGCACTGACGACCGCGTCGATGCGCCCATCGATCAGCCGGCGAGCCGCCTGAAGCCATTCCTGGCGGTCGGGGGTGGCCGGGGGGTGGCGCTCGAGACGTCCGACGAGCAGTTCGGACAGCAGCAGCGGCGCCTCCTGCTGGTCTTCGATCACGGTCCGGAGCCGATCGAGCCCGTCGTCGCTGGCGAAGGGCTCGTGGCGCCAGCCCGTGGCGTTGGCCTCGTCCAGCAGCCCGAGCAGCAGCGAGTCGTCCCAGCTGGCCTCGAGGCTGGCGCCGCTCGCGCCGATGAGCAGGAAGGGGACGACGATCCGCGCCGGGTGGCGAGGATGGTCCCAGCCGGGAGCGCTCGCGCTCTCCCCCTCGGTGAGGTTGAGGGCGTCATGCACACGTCCGCTGAGCAGCAGCTGCGCGGCGGCCAGGTCCGGGCGGCCCGCGCTGAGCGCGGCCTCGGCGGCCAGCACCTGCTCGAGCGTGTCGAGGGCCGTCACCACCTCGACGGCGTCGAGGAGCCGGGGGAGCGTCGGCTGGGCCCGCCGCGCGGCCTGCTGGTCACCCGGAGTACTGGCGAGCCCGTCGACGCCCCCGTGCCGCTCGGTCACCTCGGCGAGCAGCATGCGGGCCTGCTTGCCGAACCGGGTGTCGCCCGCGAGCACGGTCAGCCTGGCGATCAGATCCGGCAGCGTCTCCTCGAACTCGGGCAGCGGCTCGCGCCGGGTCGCCTCGATCCGGGCCAGCGACGCGCGGTCGCCGAGCCCGGTGGTGTCCTCGATCGCGGTGAGCAGGGCGGCGGCCCGGGTCGCCGACGGCTCGCTCTCCCAGACCGCACGCAGGTAGCGGTGCCGCGCCTCGGTGAGGTCGGTGGTGATCAGCTCGTCGGGCGTTCCCGCCCCGGGGAAGCCGGCGTCGCCATCGTGCTCGGTGAGCATCACCTGGAGCAGCTGCCGGTAGGCCTCCCGGGCCGTCACGACGTCGCGGGCGATCAGTGCCCATCCCGCCCGGTCCAGCAGGTGGTCGAGCTCCACGGTCCAGGACTCGTCGCCGAAGGCCCGATCGTCGCGGTACTCGGGGTCGTAGCCCCAGCCATCGATGTACACCCCGCAGGCGATGTCCTCGACGAACGACGCGACCTCTGCCAGCAGCCCGGCGTCGGCGGTGGGCGCCGCGTGCCCGGTGGGGCTGCCCGGCGCTCCCGGTCGCAGGTCGAACACCGCGAGGAACCCGGCACGCTCGCTCGCCGGGAGCCAGGTCGCGTGGTCGAGCAGGATCTCGCGCAGCTGCTCCTCCGACAGCGCATCCAGGCGCTGCTCGAGCACCTCGAGGAACGGTCCGAGACCCATCGTCGGGCCGGACATGCCGCGACCTCCCGTCAGCGTGGCCTCGCCTTGCCAGGGCAGGGTACGCAGCACCGGGCAGGGGGAGGTCGGACGTGGACGACGACGGGCAGCCACGGACACCCCGGGATCCGACCGTGGCCACAGCACTCGAGCGCCTGCGTGCCCGCGACGAACCTGCGGCCAAGGCGGCTGCGGCCGCGTAGGGGTGGGTGGCGCCCGAGGGGGAGGTGGCCCGGGTGCACCAGCGGCTCGTGCAGGGCTTCGTGTGGTACCGGCTGCCGGTCAAGTGGTTCTGCGATCACGACGAGCACCTTCGCACCGCCGAGGCGCTTGGTGAGCTGCTCGACGAGCTGGGCCTGCCGCACGACGCGCAGCTGTGCCGCTCGGCGACGACCCGAGAGGTGATCGCCGCCTGGGACCGTGGAAGCAAGGACGGTCGGGCGGCCTACCGCAGGGCACTGAGCGGCTCGGGGATCGAGCCGCCCGACACCGAGGCCCTGACGTGGGGCGCGGTCATGGGTGTCGAGGAGTTCGATGCCAACGGCCACGTCGCGGTCACGTTCGAGCGGGCGCTCGTCGACGGGGTGCTGGTTCCGGGTGCCCGCGGCTGGCGTGCCCTTCAGCGGCAGCTCACGGTGGCGGCGCTCGGCGAGCAGGTGCCGGAGCATCCCGGTGCGCAGGACTGGTGGTCTCTGGTCACGACCACGCGGACGGTGCGGTGGATCGAGCAGCGCCGATCGCCCCGTCGGCGGCAGC
>SLLJ01000181.1 GCA_007134165.1 Nitriliruptoraceae bacterium
ATCAAGGCCCCACCTAACGCGGACCCACCAGCCACCTCGGTGTAGGCGTGCAGTGCTGAAGCTCGACGTTGGGAGCCGCTCGACCGCCCCGTCCGGGGTTGGGAACGCGGGCCGGACACGAGTGGATGCAAACCTCCCATGACGGGGAGGTTTTTTTCGTGGCCAGACGAGCGATCCATGCGTACCGACGCATGACCACCGACGCACGCACACGGCGTGCTGACACAGAGCGAGGGAGGTGAGCCGCACTGGACGGCAGCAGGAGTTGTAGACCCGGGGGGCTTGCCCCCCCGCCCCGGTCACCGGCATCCGAGTCCGGTGACCACCGTGTGAGCACCCGGCCTGGGCCGGGTGACTGTGCCGTGCCCTTGGCGTGCTGTTCGTGGCGTGGAGGTGCTTGGCGTAGGTGACGGGTGCTCCCGAAGGCTCCGTGCATGAGGAGCCGCAAGGAGGACCGCATCATGATGACCCAACTGGACCGCCGGCTCACCGAACGTGACCTGGCCTCGGCCAAGACGCTGCTCGATCGAGTTCCGACCCCGCAGTTGGTCGCGGAGTTGCGCGACCTCGGCGTGACTGAGCGGGCGGTGGCCTTCCGGTTGTTGGACACCGCCACCGCCACGCTGGTGTTCGAGCAGCTCTCCCCCTCCGACCAGCGCTCCCTGCTGCTGGCGCTGACCCGGCCGGAGGCCGTGGAGGTGCTCGGTGAGCTGCACGCCAACGATCAGGCCGACCTGATCGACGAGCTGCCGGCCTCCGTGGCCAAGCAGTTGCTCGGGCAGCTCGACGCCGCCGACCGCGACCAGGTCGCCACGATCCTGGCCTACGAGCCGGGAAGCGTGGGCCGGCACGCCAACCCCAACGTGGTGGAGGCCCACGCCGCCGACACCGTGGCCATGGTGCTGGGCAAGGTGCGCTGCTCTCCGCTGAATGCCGAGGAGATCACCAGCGTGTTCCTGGTCGACGGCGACCACCGCTACCTGGGGCTGGTGCGTCTGGCCGACCTGATCCGCGCCGATGCCGACCAGCCGATGGCGGACCTGGCGGATGTGACCGCACCGGCGGTGACCACCAGTGATGACGCGGCGGATGCCGGGCGCATCCTGCAGCGCTATGACTTGGGCGCCCTGCCCGTGGTCGACGCCGACCGGCGGCTGGTGGGTGCCTTGGTGTTCGACGACGCGATGGACGCGATCAGCGAGGACACCACCGACACGATGCTGTCGATGGCCGGGGTCGCCGACCCCCGCCACCTCAAGGAGTCGGTCCGTTCCGAGAAGCTCATCCACGGCTCGATCGGCTACCCGTCAAGGTCCGCCTGGCGTTCTTGATGGTCACCCTGATCGGTGGGCTCGCGGTCGGTGGGATCATCGACGCCTTCGAGGACGTGCTCGGCTCGGTGCTCGCGCTGGCCATCTTCATCCCGCTGGTCATGGACATGGGCGGCAACGTCGGCACCCAGTCGACCACGATCTTCGCCCGTCGTCTGGCGCTGGGACACATCAACCTGACGAGGTTCCGCGGCCACCTGCTGCGCGAGGTGAGCGTCGGGCTGACCATGGCCGCCGTCATCGGCGTGGTCGGTGGTGTGATCGCCTTCCTGTGGCAGGGCGCCCCCAACGACGTGCCGGAACTCGGCATCGCGGTCGGGGTCGCGCTGGCCTTCTCGGTCACCTTCGCGACCTTCCTGGGCTTCGCGCTGCCCTTCCTGCTGATCAAGCTCGGCCTCGACGACGCCCCCGGTGCGGATCCGTTCATCACCACCATCAAGGACTTCACCGGCCTGGCCGTGTACTTCCTGATGGCTGCGTGGTTGCTCGGCATCTCGCTGTAGGCCAGCGGTCTGCCAGGTCAGCTGCCTGGCCCCGAACCCCTGGCCCCGAACCCCTGGCCCCGAACCCCTGGCCCCGAACTTCCGGGAAGGTGCCGTGATGATCGACGTCGAGGTGTTCGCCCTGCGCATCGCCGCCGCCCTGGTGCTCGGCGCCCTGATCGGGCTCGAGCGCCAGTGGCGCCAGCGGGCGTCGGGGCTGCGCACCAACGCGCTCGTGGCGACCGGCGCCGCCCTGTTCGTGCTGATGTCGATGGGCTTCGTCGAGGACGAGGCCAGCCCGACCCGGGTCGCCGCTCAGGTCGTGTCCGGCATCGGCTTCCTCGGCGCCGGGGTGATCCTGCGCGAGGGCGCCAGCATCCGCGGAATCAACACCGCCGCCACGATCTGGTGTGCCGCCGCGGTCGGGACCCTGGCCGGGGCCGGCATGTACGAGGTCGCCGCCATGGGGGCCGCCGGCGTCGTGCTGATCAACGTGGTGCTGCGGCCGGTCGCCCGTGCGATCGACCGCGCACCAGCCGACGAGGACTCCGAGGTGGAGACCCTCTACCGCTTCCGTGCGACCTGCCGGGAGCCGCAGGAGGGGCACGTGCGGGTCCTGCTGGTGCAGGCGCTCGCCGGCCGCGGGTTCACGCTGCGCAGCGTGGAGTCCGAGGATCTGCCCGGCGGCGACCAGGTCGAGGTGCGCGCCGAGCTGTTGACCATGGGCCGCGACGATCCGCGGCTCGAGGAGGCGGTGAACCGGCTCAGCCTCGAGCCGGGGGTCACCGCGGTGCGCTGGGAGGTCACCAGCGCCACGACCCAGGAGATCTGAGCATGGCACCCGTCACCACCGACCTGGACCGGGACACGGTCCGGGCGCACCTGGCCACCACCTGGCGCCTGGCCGAGCACGCACTGGCCGCCTTCGCTGCCCACGACGCGCGCGGACTGCCGACCGTGCTGGCCGATCGCCTCGGGCGTGAGATGGACACGGCCAGGACCGCGCTGCGCGAGCGCAGCTTCACGGCGAGCCGGGACCGGACCATCGCCGCCTGGCTGCCCGAGGCCCTCGAGCTTGCGGAGCTCGCCAACCTGCTGGTCCGTACCTGTGCGCACACTGGACGATCGGGTGCTGCGGCCCCCGACGATCTCGAGGTGCCCGAGCAGGTGGCCCGGCTCGCGGCCATCAGCCCCGGGCTCGCTTCCGCCCGCGTCGCGCTGGAGCTGGCGCGTGCCGCCCTCGCCGTGCCCGAGTCCTCCCGCTTCGCCATTTCGGCCCGGGAGTTGGTCACGACCACGCAACTGCACCTCGCGACCGCCGACACCCCCCGGCCGTGGTCGGTTTCGGTGCTCCACGTCGTCGAGCGGCTGTTGGACCAGACCGGACCGGTCGGTGCATCGGTCCCCGCCGCGGTCGCCGAGGTGGTCGCTCCCCGACCGTTGGCGATCGTCGTCGTGGACCCCAGCACCCGGCCCGGGGATGGGGACCCGGTGGCCAACGTCCCCGGCCTCGACGCTTCGGCGGTCACCGCCTCCCGCGCCGCCGGCCGGTGGTCGGTCCCGGCCCGGACCCCCACCGATGGCGACCGTCTGGTCGTGCATCTGCCCCCTGACCGTATCGGACCGCTTCGTGCGGCCGCCCGTGATCCCGAGGCCACGGCCTCACCCCTGCCAAGGAGCCAACCATGACCACCGACACCCTGACCTTGCAGCAACTGGTCCGTGGACAGGACCCCCACCGGTTGCGTGCCTGGCTCGACGAGCAGGGCGCGCTCGACATTGCCGAGGAGCTGGTCCGGCTCGAGGATGAGGACCGTGCCGTGCCCTTCCGGCTGCTGCCCAAGGACCGGGCGCTGGCGGTGTTCGAGGCGCTGGACCCGATCCACCAGAAGGAGTTGCTGGAGGCGCTCGGGGAGATCGACGCCGATCAACTCTTCGGGCAGATCGACGCCGACGACCGGGCCCGGCTGATCGAGGAGGTGCCCGCCACCGTCGCCCGGCGGTTGCTCGCCTCCCTGCCGGCCGATTCTCGCGACAACACCAACCGGCTGCTCGGCTACCCCGAGGAGTCGGTCGGGCGCACGATGAGCCCGCGCTACGCCAGCGTTCGCTCGACGATGACCGCGGCCGACGCGCTGGCCAAGGTCCGTCGCGCCGGGCTGCGCAGCCGTGAGGTGCTGCTGCTGCCGGTCACCGACGATCAGCGTCGGGTGGTGGGCACGGTCGACCTCCCGGACCTGGTCACCGCCAGCCCCGGGACCACGGTGGGCGAGCTGACCCGCCCCGACGTGTACTCGGTCCGGGTCGACGAGGATCAGGAGGTCGGCGCGCGGCTGGTGCAGGAAGCCGACCTGGTGGCGCTCCCGGTGGTCGACACCGAGGACCGTCTGCTCGGCGTGCTGACCGTCGACGACGCCATGGAGATCATCGAACTGGAGGAGACCGAGGATGCGATGCGCGCCGGTGGCCTCGAGCCGCTCGACGTCCCCTATCTCGAGGCCACCGTCTTGCGCCTCGCGCGTAAGCGGGCGGTGTGGCTGCTGGTGCTGATCATCGCCGCGGTGCTCACGGTCAACGTGCTCGGCTTCTTCGAGGACACCCTCGAGGAGGTGCTCGCCCTGGCGTTGTTCATCCCGCTGCTGATCGACACCGGCGGCAACTCGGGCTCGCAGGCCGCCACCGTGGTGATCCGTTCGATGGCCGTCGGGGAGGTCCGCTTGTCGGACCTACCGCGCATCCTGCGCCGTGAGCTGGTGGTCGGCCTGCTGCTCGGGCTGATGCTCGGGATCATCGCCGTGCCGGTGGTCTCGATCTTCTTCGGCCTGGACTTCGCGCTGGTGATCGGCTCGACCCTGCTGGTGATCTGCACCTGGGCGTCGTTCTCCGGCGGCCTGCTGCCCCTGGTTGCGCAGCGCCTCGGTGTGGACCCGGCCGTGGTGTCGGCGCCGGTGATCACGACACTGGTCGACGCCACCGGGCTGATCATCTACTTCCTCATCGCGCGAGCCGTGCTCGGGATCTGACGCCCCTGGACACCGCAGCGACCCGGGCCGCTCGCGGGGGGCGAGCAGCCCGGGTCGCTGTCATCTGGTCGGGCCAGCAGGCCCGGGTCCGGCTAGAGGCCCTCAAGATCCGAGAAGGCGTCGGGGCACTCGCTCTCGACCGCCTCCTCGAGTTCCTGGTCGCTGAGTCCGGCATCCCGCTGGCGCTGCTCGAGGGCGTCGAACTCAGCCTCGAGTTCCTCGAAGCGCTCGAAGTTGTCCTCGTCGAGGAAGTCGAGGTTCATGACCTCTTCGAACAGCGCGCAGGCGTCCCGCGCGATCGCTGTGGCCTCTCCGCCGCCACCGTCGCAGCCGAGCAGCAGCAGTGCGCCCACCACCGCGGCCGCCAGCGTCCGGGTCCTGCCATGCCTGTCTGGTGCCACGGTTCCGCCTTCTCTCGTCGGTTGAGCCTCCGCGCTGGGGTGACGGTGGCGGATGCCGCCCTCGTCCGTCGGCAGGGGCCGATCTACGCGACCGTAGACGTTTCGCCGCCGGTCGCCAAGGGTCGGCGATCAGTCACAGCGCTGGGCCACGGAACCGGCCGGGGGTGGATCGTCGAGCTCTGCTGGTGACGAACCACCGTCCGACGGCTCGACCGGTGCGACGGCGTCGTCCGGCAACATCCCTCCACCGGGCAGTGTCTGCTCGGGCGTTGCGTCCGGGTCCACCCCCGTCTCGAGCCACTGGAAGAGCTCCTGTGCGCGCTGCTCGTCGGGCTCGACGAGGTAGGCACCGTTGGACTCGCTGATCCTCGGAGTGCCCGGGATCACCTCGGTGTCGAGATCGCCGGTGAGCTGGCCACGGTGGGTGGACACCAACTGACGGATGCGGTTGAGGGTGAGCGTCCCGTCGAGTTGCACGGAGCGGGCGGTGGCGTCCGCGAGGCGCAGCAACCGCGGCAGGTCGGTGACCAGACCGAGCTCGGCGATCTGTGCGCGCAGTTCGCGCAGGAAGCGCTGCTGGCGGGCGATGCGGCCGTAGTCGTCGTCGAGCCCGCGGGCCCGCACGAAGGCGAGCGCGTCGACCCCGTCGAGGTGTACGCAGCCCTGGGGCAGGTCGAGGTTGGCCCGCCGGTCACGCAGCGGCTGGTCGAGCAGCATCTCGACGCCACCGATCGAGTCGACGATGTCGACGAAGCCACGGAAGTCGACCTTCACCGCATGGTCGATCGACAGCCCCGACCACTGGGTGATCGTCTGCACCACGCAACTCATGCCCCCGACGCCGTTGCTCTCCCCGATGCCGTAGGCGGCGTTGACCCGTCCCCGGGTGCCGTCGCAGCGGGTGACCAGCAGGTCGCGCGGCACGTTGAGCAATCGCAGGTTGTCGGCGGACGGATCCAGCCGGACCAGGGCGACCACCTCGGTGCGCTCGCCCCAGAAGTCGCCGGTGTTGAACTCTTCACGCTCTTCGGCCGTAAGCACCTCGCGGCTGTCGGAGCCGAGCACCAGGATGGTCAGGGCCCGGGGGTCGGGATCGGGCAGGTCGAGCGCGTCGAGCAGGTCGTCCTCGAGCGGATCGTCGCCGGTGTCGATCGATGACCCGTCGTCGGTATGGGGGTCCACGGTGGGCGACTCGAAGGCCGGCTCGGGCATCGCTGACTCGTCGCCGAGTCCTTGCACCTCGATCCGGGTCAGCGACCGGTCGAAGGCGACCACGGCGACGACCGCCGCCAGCAGGACCCCAAGCGCCAGACCGCCGACGATCCACCGCCAACGGTGGCCGGTGGCGGGGTCGGCTGGCTGCTGCAGTTTATCGGTCACACCGGTCCGTTCCCGTGACTGGATGCAGGCCGTCCGCGGGGACGTCGCGGCACCTCCATGCCTGGCATCGACACCACGGTAGCGTCTGCGCTCCAACGTCCCGGCGTTCGGCCCCCCACGGGCGGACAGGTCCGGGATCTCGCATCCGCCGAGCTCGGCTCTCGGAGGCTGGTCATGTCCCTGCTCGTCGCCCTGGTGCTCGGGGTCGTGCAGGGCGTGTTCATGTTCGTGCCGGTGTCCTCGACCAGCCATCTGGTGCTGACTCAGACCCTGCTGCGCGAGCGGGGCGTGCCGCTGCCGGCGCCCGACAGCCCCGAGATGGTGCTCTTCGACCTCGTCGTGCACGTCGGCACGCTGGTCTCGGTGGTCGTGGTCATGGGCGCCGGCCTGCGCGAGCTCGGGACCGGGGTGCGTCGGCGGGAGCCGGTCGCGGTGCGACTGGTGGGGCTCATGCTGCTCAGCGTCGTGGTCACCGGGGCGGTGGGCTGGTGGCTGCAAGACGCGCTGACTCGCGTGTTCGGTACCCCGATGCTGATCGCGGTGGCGCTGCTGGTCACCGGCGGGATGCTGTGGTGGACCGATGACATGACCCCGGCCGCCGATCGCGGCCGTCTTCGCTTTGCCTGGCGCGACGAGGCCCAGATCGGTGTCGGCACGGCGGTCGCGATCGGTCTGGCCCAGGCTGCGGCGCTCACTCCGGGCCTGTCGCGCAGCGGTACCACGATCTTCGCCGCGCTGCTGCTGGGCATGCCACGTGCACTGGCGGCCCGCTACTCCTTCTTCGTCGCGATCCCCACCATCCTCGGCGCCACCGGCGTACAGGCCCTGCAGGTGGCGCTGGGTGAGGGATTCGGCGAGGTCGGCTGGGGCGCCATGCTCACCGGTTTCGTGGTGGCGGCCGCGGTAGGCACCGTGGCGCTGTGGGCCGTGCTCCGTCTGCTCGAGCAGGCCCGCTTCCGGGTGTTCGCCTGGTACGTGTGGGTGCTGGCGGCGGTCGTGCTGGTCGCCGGGATCGGGCTCGAGGCGCACGGCTGACGGCCAGGTACCGTCTGTCGCGCAGCCCGGTCGCGGTCCGTGCGTCGACGCTCGGGTGTTTCGTCCTGCCTGAGCCGTGTCCCTGATTCCTTCCGCCGCCCGTGACCAGGAGCCGTCCGTGAGTGCCGTGAACGCCCCGACCCAGGTGTCCGCCGAGGCGGCCCGTCGCCGCACGTTCGCGATCATCTCCCACCCGGATGCGGGCAAGACGACCCTGACCGAGAAGTTCCTGCTCTACAGCGGCTCGATCCAGCAGGCCGGAGCGGTCCAGAGCCGCAAGGCCGACCGGGCGACCACCTCCGACTGGCTCGCGCTCGAGCAGCAGCGCGGGATCTCGGTCAGTTCTGCGGTCGCACGCTTCGAGCACGACGGCCGCGTGCTCAACCTGCTCGACACCCCGGGCCACCGGGACTTCTCCGAGGACACCTACCGGGTGCTGTCCGGGGTGGATGCGGCGGTGATGGTGGTCGACGCCGCCCGAGGCGTCGAGACCCAGACCGAGAAGCTCTACGCAGTGTGCCGGGCGCGGGGCACCCCGGTGATCACATTCGTGAACAAGATGGACCGCCCCTCGCCCGAACCACTGGCGATCCTCGACGATCTGGAGTCCACCCTCGGCCTGGTGGGCCAGCCCGTGACCTGGCCGATCAAGCCCGAGGGCCGCTTCGAGGGCGTGGTCGACCGACGCGACGGGAGGGCCTACCGCTTCGCCGCCAACACCCCGGGCGGCGCGCGGATCGCCCAGGAGGACGAGGGCACGCTGGCTCAGATGCCCGAGGTGGTCCGTGAGGAGGTGGAACTGCTCGATGCGATCGGGGCAGATGTCGACCTCGACGCGTTCCTCGACGGTACGGCCACGCCAGTGTTCTTCGGCTCGGCGCTGTCCAACTTCGGGGTCCGACTGCTGCTCGACGCGGTCGTGACGATGGCCCCGGCACCGTCTCCACGCGCGGACCGTGACGGCGCCGCGCGGCCGGTCGAGGCGCCCTTCAGCGGGCTGGTGTTCAAGGTCCAGGCCAACCTCGACCCCAGGCACCGTGACCGCCTGGCGTTCGTGCGGGTGTGTTCGGGGCGGTTCGAACGCGGCGCGTCGTTGACCTGCGCGCGGACCGGTCGGCGAGTCACCGCCAAGTACGCGCATGCCGTCTTCGGTCGCGAGCGGGAGACCGTCGAGGAGGCCTACCCCGGGGACGTGATCGGGCTGGTCAACGCCACCGACCTGCGGGCGGGCGACACCCTCTTCGTTGACGAGGAGGTCCGCTTCCCTCCGATCCCGACCTTCACCCCCGAGCACTTCGCCACCGCCCATCCGGCCGATCGCAGCCGGGTCAAGCAGTTCCGGCGGGGCGTGGCCCAGCTCGACGAGGAGGGTGTGGTGCAGGTGCTGCGCCATGACGACATCGGTGACCAGGCCCCGGTGTGGGCCGCGGTCGGCCAACTGCAGTTCGAGGTCGCCACCTGGCGCATGGAGCACGAGTTCAACGCACCGGTCCGGCTCGAGTCCACCCGTTTCGACACGGCCCGCGCCACCGACGAGGTCAGCGCCGCAACCCTCGTCACGATGCGCGACGTCGACGTCTACCGCCGTGAGAGCGGTCAGCCCATGGCCCTGTTCCGCAGCCGCTACGTCGCCGAGCGCATCGCCCGTGACCACCCCGAGCTGCGCCTGGACACCCTCCTGCTCGGTTGACCGGCTCCACTCGTCCGCTGCTGCTTGCCTGGGAGCTCACGTGCTGCTCCAGCCCCTGCCCACGCCGCGCCCACCCCGACCGGGAACCCGGTTCTCGGGTTGGCGCATCGTGCTGCTCGCGGCGGTGGCGATGGGGATGACCGGCCCCGGTCAGACCGTCGGGGTGTCGGTGTTCGTCGATCCGATGATGGCCGCGCTCGACCTCACCCGGTCCCAGGTGTCCACCGCCTACCTGATCGGCACCCTGGCCGGGGCGACCGCGATGCCACGGGTCGGACGGCTGATCGACGATCGTGGTGCTCGGCTGGCCATGGCCGTGGTCGGCGGCGGCTTCGGGGTGGTGCTCGCGGCTATGGCCGGGGTCCGGGGCCTGCTCACCCTCGTGGTGGGCTTCACCGGCATCCGCATGCTTGGACAGGGCGGGCTGACGTTGGTGTCGACCACGTCGGTCGCTCCCTGGTTCTCCCGCCGGCGGGGTCTGGCGCTCGGGGTGACGACCGCGCTGGGCTCGGCGCTGCTGTCGCTGGTACCGCTCGGCTCCGCCGCGGTGATCGCGCAGGTCGGATGGCGCTGGGCCTGGGTGGCGAGTGCCGCGGTGGTGTGGCTCGTGGTGCTGCCCATCGCCCTGCGTGGGCTCATCGACCGGCCGTCGGACGTCGACCAGGAGCCGGACGGTCCGCCCATGGGCAAGCGGGGAGTGAACGGTCCAGCAGCGGGCTCCACCGCTCGCAGGACCGCTCCCCGGACCGCTCCCCGGATCGCTCCCCGGACCGCTCCCCGGACCGCTCCCCGGACCGCTCCTGGTGGCGCCGAACCCGTCGCCTTCACCCGGGGGCAGGCGGTGCGCACCCCGATGTTCTGGGCGATCACCGGTGCGGTCGCCGCCACCGGCATGATCGGGACGGGTCTGGCCTTCCATCAGATCGATGTCCTCGGTGAGCAGGGTCTCACCCCGGTCGAAGCCGCCGCGAACTTCGTGCCCCAGACCGGCGCGGCACTGGCTGTCACGCTGGGGATCGGTGCGCTCGTCGACCGCGTGGCCGCCCGCTGGCTGCTGCTGAGCTCCATGCTGCTGCTGGCCGCCGCCATGATCGGGGTGTCCTTCGTCGCGCCGGGATGGACCGCCGTGACCTACGGTGCGGTGGTCGGAGCCGCGGGAAGCTCCGCGCGGGCGCTGGAGGCGGCGACGTTCCCGAACCTGTTCGGACTGCGGCATCTCGGGTCGATCCGAGGGGTGGTCACCGCCATCAGCGTCGCCTCGACGGCGCTCGGCCCGGTTGCCCTGTCGCTGGGCCGCGACCTGACCGGGCGCTACCTCGACGTCCTCCTGCTGTTGCTGGTCGTGCCGGCCGGCGTTGCGGCGCTCGGGCTGCTGGCACCCACGCCCCGTCCCATAGAACTCTCGAGGTGAGGATGATCGGCGAACTGCTCCCCGTCACCGATCCCGGTGCGGTGTTCGCGGTGCTGCTGCTGCTCGTGCTGGCCGGCCCGATGCTGGCCAGCCGGCTCAAGCTGCCCGCTCTGGTCGGCCTCATCGCGGTGGGCATGCTGGTCGGCCCCAACGTGCTCGGGATCGTCGACGGTTCGGTGCTCATCGACGCGCTGGGGTTCGTCGGCCTGCTCTACCTGATGTTCCAGGGGGGACTGGATCTCGACCTCGACGGATTCGCCGCCCGCCGTCGGGAGTCGGCACTGTTCGGGATCCTGACGTTCCTGATCCCGCTGGGCGCGGTCACCTGGGCGGCTACCGTCGCCGGGGTTCCCTGGCTGGCCGCGGTGATCATCGCCTCCGCCCTGACCAGCCACACCCCCTTGTCGTACCCGACGATCGCCCGATTCGACCTGTCGCGCAACCGAGCGGTCACCGCCTCCCTCGGGGCGACGCTGATCGCGACGCTGGGTGCGCTGCTGGTGCTGGCGGTCGCGGCGGCCGCCGCGCAGGGTGACACCTCGACGTTCGACTGGATCGTGTTCCTGGCGGGGTTGGTCGGGTTCACCGGCGTGATGATCGCCGGGGTTCCCCGGATGACGCGGTCCTTCTTCCGCAGTTGGGGACAGGACCGCGATGTGCGCCTGACCTACCTGCTGTCGGGGATGGGGTTCGCGGCCGTGCTCGCGGGGATCCTCGGCATCGCACCGATCGTCGGCGCGTTCCTCGCGGGGCTCGCGTTCAACCGGTTCGTGCCCGACGGCACGCTGATCGCCGACCGGGTCAACGTGCTGGGTCGCTCGCTGTTCGTCCCGGCGTTCCTGGTCAGCACCGGGATGATGCTCGACCCGGTCGCGCTGGTCACCGATCCGCGCACGCTGACCCTCGGGGCCGTGCTGGTAGCCGCCGAGGTCACGTCCAAGTGGGTGGCCGCGGACCTGTCGGGACGGTTGATGCGGGTCTCCAGGCCCGAGCGTGGGCTGATGTTCTCGCTCAGCGTGGGCCAGGCGGCCGGGGCCTTGGCCGCGGTGGTCGTCGGGCAGGAGGTAGGGCTACTCGGTCCGGCCGAGGTCAATGCGGTGATCCTGGTGATCCTGGTCAGCGCGCTGCTCGCCGGCCTGTCCGCCGAGCGCAACGCCCCCCGGGTCGAGCCGCCCGGGCTCGAGGGCCGCTCGATCGGCAAACGCGTGGTCGTGCCGGTTTCCAACCCCGCCAACGTCGAGGCGCTGGTGCGGGTGGCGGGCAACCTCGCGGCGCCTGACTCCGGCGCGGTGGTCGCGGTCAACGTCCTGCCGTTCGACGCGCGCCCCGAGCAGGTCAGGGTCCACCGGGACCTCGGCGCGCAGGCCGAGCGGGCTGCGCTTGCCACCGGCGCGGAGGTGCGCAGCTCGGTTCGCATCGATGCGTCGATCGACGGTGGCGTGCTGCACAGCGTCGTAGAGCAGGAGGGCACCGCCCTCGTGATGGGTTGGGACGGGCACGCCGGAGGGTCCCAGTCGCTGTTCGGCACCGTCATCGACCGCTGTGTGGCCATCAGCCCGGTGCCGGTGCTGGTGTGCCGGCCCGGGGACAACGGTCCCACCCGGCGGGTGCTGCTGCCGATGACCGAGGAGGAGTTCGCGCCCGGCTACGACCGGTCGCGGGCGCTGGTGCTGGAAGTCGCGAAGCGGCTGTCACGGCAGGCTGAAGTTCCCGCGATCGTGATCACCGACCTGTCCGAGTCCTTGGCCTGGGAGCGGCTGGATGGGGTCTTCGAACCCGACGAGGTGCTGGTCGCCGAGGACGTGCTCGAGGAATTGGGCGCGAGGCAGCAGGCCGGCGACGTGATCGTGTCGGCGGCCCCGCCCACCTCCGGGAGGCTCGGTCGGTGGGCCGGTCGGGTCGCCGAGGCAGCGCCGGATCGCACCGTGGTCATCGCGATCCCGCGGTGAGCGAGGTGGGTGGCGGGTGCCCGCCGGCCGTCAGGTCTGGCCGTCCTCCCGGCAGCGTCGGCAGCGTCCGCTGACTACCAACTCGACCCGCTCGGGTTCGAAGCCGTGACCTTGTTCGAGGTGCTCGCGGATGCCGGCGACCAGCGAGCCGACGTGGTGGTCGACGTTGCCGCACACGAGACAGACGAGGTGGAAGTGCTCGTCGGGGTGGGCGAGCTCCCAGCGCCCGGCATCGGTGTCGCCGAGCCGGCTCATCCGCGCCAGGCCGAGCTGCTCGAACAGGTCGAGGGTTCGGTAGACCGAGGCGAGGTCGACGTCGGCGCCGACAGCGGTGATCTCCGCGGTGAGCTCCTCTACGGTGAGGTGTTCGCTGGCACGGTGCAGCGCCGCCCACACCGCGCGCCGCGGTTCGGTGACCCGGTGGCCGTTGGCACGCAGCGTCGCCTCGAGCTCTGCGCGGTGGGCCTCGGCGGCCGCGGGCGGCGTCCGGGGCGGCGTCCGCGGCTGCTCCTCGGTGTCGTTTCGCACCTGCGCTTCTCCGGTGCTGACCAACGAGTGGTCTGGTGGTGGTCTGGTGGTGGTCTGGTGGTGGTCTGGTGGTG
>SLLJ01000417.1 GCA_007134165.1 Nitriliruptoraceae bacterium
ATCCCACCCGACCCATCCCACGTTCCTGTCTGGAGCCACTGATGCCCGAACCGCCCGATACGAGCTTCGACGACGATCTCGAGCAACTCGGTTTCCGTCTCCAGGGCGCCAGCCGCCGAGGCGGGACGATGTGGACGCTGACCTTCAACCGCTTCCTGCAGTTCGTCCTGCACGACTACGGCGATGCGGCCGTGCTCACCTGGTCGGTTGCACTTGGCGACTACTTCGAGGAGCGTGGCTGGCGCCTTGGTGTCACCGACACCTCGACCGCCGAGCTGTACCCCGAGCACGACGTCCGGCTGCCGCGAGATGCGAGCACGGTCCGTGGTGAGGTGACGCGGGTGCTGGCGACCCTGCGCCTCGACCTCGGCGATCCCGCGCTGTGACACCACGAGCACCGGGCGGGCGAAGGCGGCGCCACGTCTGGGCTACGTCACCCGCCGGCGCTACCATCCAGTCCGGTCCAACGCAGGCTCCACGAGGTCACGATCTGCGAACGTCACGATCCTCGAGCAGTCCGCGGCATGCCCCGTTGATCCTCCGCTTCCAAGGCAACCGGTGACGCCTCACGAAACCTCTCACGTGGCCCGTGACGACACCACGGTGGCTGCCGGCCCACCGGTACCACCATCAGGACCACCCGAAGAGCGTGCGCCGCTCGGGAGTGCGCGCGCGGCGCCGAATGTGGCGGGGATCGCCGCCACCTCGGACATCGGTGACTCGGAGGACCCCGAGCACGAGCTTCAACCCCACCATGAGCTCCAACCCCACCATGAGCTCCAACCCCTCGTGGACTGGGCATTCACCGCCCGCCGCCTGCGACGACAGCTGCTGATCGTCGCAGGCGGCATCGTGGTGGTTTGGCTGGCGGTTGGGATCGCTCGCGGGTCGTTGACGCTCGGACTGCTCGGCGAGGTCGCCGGGTTCGGGGTGCTGATCGCGGTTGCACTCGAGATCGTCATCGTCGGTGGAGCCGCGCTACGCGGCATGCTGCGCGCCGGGGAGCGCGGTGAGCGGCTGGCTGGAGCGGACGTGTCGTTGCTGCCCCCGCAGGTCACCTGCCGGATGCGTCGGCGGGGATGAGGCGGCGGCGTCGCTGCGTGCCCCGGCTCAGCGGTCGCGGACCGGCAGCGCCTCGAGTTCGTCGATGAGTTCGGCGACGTCGAGCACGTTGTCCCACCGCGCTTGGATCCGCCCGTCGGCACCGACCAGGAACACCCACGGTTCGTTGCCGCCGGTCTCAGTCTGAATCCACTCGGCGGCCGCGGGGACCAGGCGCTGCTCGTCGAAGTCCTCCCACACCTCGATCATCACGAAGTCGGCACGGTCCTCGTAGTCGTGGGCCAGGGATGACACGACCTCGGTGAGCGGACCGCAGAAGCGGCTGACGCAGTACACCGGGGTGGACACCATCACCACCACGGGCCGGCCCGCCTCGATCGATTCGGCCACCGTGCCCGCGTGCAGGTGCTGGTCGGGGACCCGCGGGTCCGCGCCCTGCGCCCGCGAGTCGAGCGCGACCGGTTCGATGCGCCCCTCCTCGACGTCGGCCAGCGTCGGGTTGACGGTCCGGGGGGCCTCGTCGCCCACGGCGGGCACCTCGTGCTCCGCGAGCACCGGGAAGGTGATCGTGCCCGAGCGCACCGACCCGTCGTCGAGGTCGGCGGTGACCCGCAGGCCCCAGAACCCGGCGCGGTCGAGGTCGACGCGTGCCTCGTACACCCCGGTGCCGTCCTCGGTGGGCACCAGGGTGGCGGTGCCAGGGTCGCCGTCAGGCTCCATGCCGGGGATCGGCAGGAAGCTGGCGGTGACCTGCTGCTCGAGTTCGGCGGCCCCGGTCGGATCCTCGCCGAGGTAGCCCAGTTCGAAGCTCAGCTCGCCGAACAGCACCAACTCACGCGCCGGGGTGAACACGCCCGTCATCAGCCGCTGGTCCTCGCCCACGGCCAGGTCGAAGCTGGCGACCGCGATCGCCAGTTCGGTCCCGGCCGAGGTCGGTTCAGGCTCCTCGCTGCAGGCGGCGGTGAACAGCAGGACTGCGGCTGGCAGTATCAGGATCGGCAGCATGGAGCGGGTTCGAGGCACGATCGATCTCCTGGGTACGCCCACGACAGGGTACGGCGCGTCGACCAGCCCGAGTCACCCGGTCCAGGTCGCCCCCGCACGCCATGCGGGCTCCCGGCAGCGCTCTCGCCGGTGATGTGGCAGCCTGGTGACGATGCTGCGCCTCCCACGGCTTCTCGCCGCCACCGTCGCGGTCGCCCTGTCGGCCGTGGTCGCCGCCTGCTCTCTCGCCGAGGGTCCGGTTGCGGCCGACCCCGACGATGTGGTGGTGGCGGTGCGGGTCGGGGCCGGTCCGGATGCTGAGACCCAACTGCTCGCCCATGTGCTGGTGGCGATGCTCGACCGGGAACAGGTACCGGCCGAGGTGGTGGTGTTCACCGACACCCGGGATGTCCGGCAGGCGCTGGAGGTCGGCCGGATCGATCTGCGTCCCGCCTACTCGGGGGAGGTCTGGCTGGAGTCGCTGGAGCAGGCGGCGCCGCCCGCCGATCCCCGCGCCAGCATCGCCGGGGTCCGGGAGCACGACGCGGGGCTCGGTCTGGTCTGGCTGCAGCCGCGGTTCGGGGATGGCATCGACGAGCCGCCGGCCAACGCCACCTTCGCGTTGATGGTGCTCGGCCCGCCCGGGGCGCACGCGGATCTGCGCACCGTGTCGCAGTTGGCCACGCGGCTCTCCGAGCGGCCCGAAGCGGCCGTGTGCGTCGACCGCGAGTTCGCCGAGCGTCCCGACGGGCTGCGTGCCGTGCTCGAGGCCTACAGCGTGCGCAGCGACCGTCCCTTCCTCGCCGCCGACCCGGCCGAGGCGGTGGTCGCGGTTGCTGCCGGGGACTGCATCGCGGGGCTGACCACGGCGACGGACGGGGTGGCGTGGAGGTCCGGGTTGCGACCACTGGCCGACGACCTGCGGGTGTTCCCGGCGTTTGTGCCCCTGCCGCAGGTACGCCAGGAGGTGCTCGACGAGCATCCTGGGGTCCGGCGTGCGTTGATCCCATTGGCGACCCAACTGACCACCGCACTGCTCGGCGGCTGGAACGCGCAGGTCGCGGCAGGCGAGCCGATGCCCGAGGTCGCACGGGAGGCGGCCGCCGAACTCTACGGCCTCGCTGGGCGCACGGGGGATCAGCCCGACGAGGAGTAGCCATGATCGAACGTGAGTTCGCACACTGCGCGCGCTGAGCGGTGGGCGGTCGATTCCGGGGTTCGCACTGGCTGCGGTCACACCCCCGACGTACCTTCGCAAAACGAACGGGTGTTTGCCTCCGGTGGCGCCCCGGACGTCGAGGTGGAGACCCATGACCAAGCGGTACCGCGAAACACTCGACGCCGTCGAGGTGGTCGATCGTCGTGGTCGAGTCTGTCCCGTCGCCTTCGAGTGGCGTGGGCAGCGCTACCGGGTGGAGTCGGTGCTCGGGCACTGGTACGAGGACGAAGGATGGTGGCAGCGGGCCGATGGTGTCCCACAGCG
>SLLJ01000473.1 GCA_007134165.1 Nitriliruptoraceae bacterium
CGGCGGGCTGGTCGGCGGGCTGGTCGGCGGGCTGATCGGCGGGCTGGTCGGCGGGCTGATCTCCGCCCGCAGCGAGCCACGGCACGCTGGCCTCGATCCATCTCCCCTCGGACGGGTCGGGCTCGCCCGGCAGGCCATGCTCGACCCCCGCCACCTCGACGTCGACCGGCACCAGCAGCGCGACCCCATTCCAGCGACCGGTGGAGTGGTCGAGTGCCCGGTAGCCGGCCGCAGCCAGGGTTTCGTGCGGAAAAGCCTCCCCGGTCGACTTGGTCTCCTGCAGACAGAGCACGTCGGGCCGGTGCGCCGCCAGGAGTTCGAGCACCCGCGGCAGGCGGGCCTTGAGGGAGTTGACGTTCCAGGTGACCAGTCGCATGCCGACACCGTAGCCCGCGGCGCCGACCGCCGGTCGGGCACACCAAGGGACGAGCACACTGCGGGGCGGATACTCCGTGAGACGGACGCACCGAGGCGGTAGCGTCGCCGTGGTCACCACCGAGGCGGCCACCGCCGACGAGGACCCACCGTGCCCGACACCCCGCGATCCTCGTGGCGCGAGAGGCGACCCGACTGGCTCACCACGCCGGTGCTGACCGTGGCGGTGCTGTCGGTTGCCTCCGGACTGGCACAGTTCAGCGTCACCACCGTGATCGGCGACGTGGCCGCGCACTTCGGCGAGCCCGGCGTCGGCGACGAGTTGACCGCTCAGCTCGGCCTGCCGGCCACCACCGTCGGGGTGGCGCTAGCGCTGATCCGGCTGTCGTCGCTGGGCAGCCTGCCGGCGGCGGCCATGGCCGACCGGCTCGGACGTCGGCGGGTGCTGCTGAGCATGGCCGGGTTCGGCCTGAGCGTGACGGCGCTGGCCGCGCTGGCACCGAGCTTCTGGGCGTATGTCGCCCTGGTGGCCCTGGCCCGGCCGGCGCTCTCCACGGTCAACGCGCTGTCCGGGGTGGTCGCCGCCGAGGAGACCACGGCCGCCACCCGCTCGGCGGGAATCGCCCTGATCACCGCGGCCTACGGCCTGGGCTCGGGGATCGTGTCGGTCGGCCGCGGACTGCTGCCCGGCGAACCGTCGTTCCGAGTCGTGACCGGCTTCGTGCTCGTCCCCTTGCTGCTGCTACCGCTGCTTGCCCGGCGGATCCGGGAGCCGAAGATCACCGCGGGTCATCTGCACCCCGAGGGCGTGCTCGGCACGGTGCCGCGGGTCTACCGCGGTCGGGTCGCACTGCTCGCAGGACTCACCGGCGCGATCGCGCTGGCCACCGGCCCGGGCTTCACCTACCTGTTCGTCTACGGCGAGCGCGTGCTCGACGCCACACCGCTGCTGCTGTCGCTGTTGGTCATCGCCGCGGGTCCGGTCGGGCTGGCCGGCATCCTGGCGGGCCGCTGGGGCGCGGAACGGTACGGGCGGCGGGCCACCGGCGCGGTGGCGATGGCCGCGACCGGGCTGGCGGTGGCCTACGGCTACGCGGGAACCACCCGCGACCTGGCGGTGGGCTACCTGGTGACCATCGCGGCCAGCAGCGCGTTCGCACCACCGACCGGCGCGCTGACCGCGGAGTTGGTCCCGACTTCGGTGCGGGCAACCGCTGCAGGGTGGATGACCCTCGCCGGGGTGGTCGGTGCGGTGCTCGGCCTCACCTTGTTCGGGGTACTGGCCGACCTCACCGGGGGGTTCACCGCGGCCGCACGCACGCTCGGGGTGCTGGTGGCGGTGCTCGCCGTCGGCTTCGTGGGCTTGCCCGAAACCCGCGGCACCGAGCTCGCGTCGCTCGAGGAGGACTGATCGGCGCCCACCGACCATCTCCCGGCCGCACCATCCCCGGGCATCCGCGACCTAACGCACCGGCCGCCCGTCCCGACCTGGCGCCCCGGCCGCACTCCGGCCTCCCGTCGATCCTCCGACCACAACGTCCCGCGACCGACCCTACAACGCCCGACCGGTACGAGCCGCCGGCGTGAACAGCCCCCGCAGGCTGGCGGCGACCCAGGCGACGAGGTCCTCCGGCCACGGCTGGGGCAGCGGGAGCTGCAGCACCCGCTGCTCGCGCTGGTAGCGGAACCCGGAATGCTTGCGCTGCAGGCCGATCTCCTGGGAGTCGGTCAACTCCACCGGCGCGATGCGCACCCGCCCGGTGCCGGTCACCGCCACCTCGGTGATCCCCCAGCGGCGCAGCGCAGCCTTGAGCGCCGCGAGTGTGACCAGCCGCTCAGCCGGCCCGGGCAGCGGACCGAAACGGTCGACGAGCTCCTCGCGCACGTCCTTGATGCCGGCCGCGTCTCGCACCGCGGAGATACGGCGGTAGAGCTCGAGACGCTGGGTTGCATCCTCGACGTAGTCGTGGGGCAGGTGGGCGTCGACCGGCAGCTCCACGCGGACCTCGATCTCCGGCTCGACCTTCCGGCCGGTAAGGTCGGCGACCTCCTCCTTGAGCAGTTGCGAGTACATGTCGAACCCGACGACCGCGACGTGCCCGGACTGCTCGGCGCCGACCACGTTGCCGGCTCCGCGCAGCTCGAGATCGCGCATCGCGATGGCGAGGCCCGAACCCAGCCGGGCGTGCTCGGCGATGGTCTTGAGCCGCTCGTAAGCGGGTTCGGTGATCGACGCGCCCTCGGGGAACAGAAAGTAGGCATAGCCACGCTCGGAGGACCGGCCCACACGGCCACGCAGTTGGTGCAGCTGGGAGAGCCCGAGCAGGTCGGCACGCTCGATGACCAGGGTGTTGGCGTTGGGCACGTCCAGCCCCGACTCGATGATCGTCGTGCACACCAGAACGTCGATCTCCCGCTGCCAGAAGCGGACCATGGCCCGCTCGAGCAGCCGCTCGTCCATCTGCCCGTGCGCGACCTCGATACGGGCGCCGGGGATCAGTTCGCCGAGCCAGGCGGCGGTGCCGTGGATGGTGTCGACCTGGTTGTGGACGTAGAAGACCTGGCCGTCGCGCAGCAGTTCCCGACGGATGGCCAGCGCAACCTGCGCCTCGTCGAAGGGCTGCACGCTGGTGAGCACCGGCTGGCGGTCCTCGGGTGGGGTCTCGATCACCGACAGGTCCCGGATGCCCGACACCGCCATCTCCAGGGTTCGGGGTATCGGGGTCGCCGACATCGACAGCACGTCGACGCTGGTACGCAGCTGCTTGAGCCGTTCCTTGTGCGTCACCCCGAAGCGCTGCTCCTCGTCCACGATGACCAGTCCGAGCTGCTTGAAGGAGACCTGCTTGCCGAGCAGTGCATGGGTCCCCACGACGAGGTCCACGACCCCGGCGGCCAGTCCGTCGAGCACCCGTCGGCGCTCCTTGTCGGACACGAAGCGGCTGAGCTCGGCGACCTCGACCGGGAAGCCCGAGAAACGTTCCCGGAAGGTCTCGACGTGCTGCTGGGCCAGGATGGTCGTCGGGACGAGTACGGCGACCTGCTTGCCGTCGAACATCGCCTTGCCGGCGGCGCGCACCGCGACCTCGGTTTTGCCAAACCCCACGTCGCCGGCAAGCAGACGGTCCATGGGCAGCGGTGCTTCCATGTCCTGCTTGATCTCGTCGGCGACCGTGATCTGGTCGTGGGTCTCGACGTGGGCGAAGGCGTCCTCGAGCTCGGCCTGCATCGGGCCGTCGGGCGCGAAGGCGTGACCAGGGGCGTGCATCCGGGCGGCGTAGAGCCGGATGAGCTCGCCGGCGATGTCCCTCACCGCCTTGCGGACCCGGGTCTTGGCACGCTCCCACTGTGCACCGCCCAGCGACATCACCGACGGCTTCTCGCCCCCCTGGTAGCGGGCGATCGCGTCGATCTGGTCGGACGGCACGTACAGCGTGTCGCCATCGGCGTACTCGAGCAGCACGTAGTCGCGCTTGGCGGTCCGGCCGTCGGAGGCGGGGAACTCACGAGTGACCATGCCGCGGTAGCGGCCGACGCCGTGGGTGCGGTGCACCACCGGGTCGCCGAGCCCGAGCTGCAGGACGGCATCCGCGGCGGTGGTCCGCGACCCGATGCGCCGACTCGCGCGGCGCCGTCGCGGCCCGAACACGTCCCAGGTCCCGAGCAGGGCGAGCCCCAGCTCGTCGGCGGCGAACCCGGTGCGCAGCGGACTGACCGCCACCTCGACACGGCCAGGTTCGGGCTCAGGGGGTAGCGCCGAGGTGACCCTTGCCGGCACTCCCTGCTCGGCGAGCACGTCGGCGATGCGCCGGGCCGGGCCATCGGCGTCCACGGACACCACCACCCGTTGTCCGGCACGCAGAAGCGCGGCCACCCGCTGGGCGAGCGTGACCACATCGCCACGGAAGGAGTCCCAGGCGGCGGTCTGCAGCCGAGTCGAACGCCCGTCGACACCACCGAACGGCGCCAGGCGCCATACCCGCTCCGGGCCCCGCTCCAGGACCTGCTGCGGGGTGGCGAATCCGTCGGCACGCAAGCGAGCTTCGGCACCGACCCCGACGCTGGCGGCCGTGCGCCAGGCGGTGTCAGCGAGCACCTCGGCCTCTTCGCGCAGGGTCGCGGCCCGCTCCTCGAGCAGCATCGGGTCGATCAGCGCCAGCCCCGCCGAGGGGGGCAGGAAGTCGGTCAGCAGGGCAGGCTCCGGCGTGAGGAGCGTGATCAGTGACTCAGCGCCTTCGAACGCCTGCCCGTCGGCGAGCCGGTCCAGCGCCTCGGTCAGTTCCGGCCAGTCGCGCACCGCCGCGCGGGCCCGGGCCCGCAACTCGTCGTCGAGTACGAGCTCACGGGCCGGGTCGAGCACCACCTGCTCGACCGGACCGCTGGAGCGCTGGTCACCGACCGAGAAGGTCCTGAGCGAGTCGACCTCGTCGCCCCAGAACTCGACCCGGACCGCGTGCTCACCGACGGTTGGGAACACGTCCACGATGCCGCCACGCACCGCGAACTCGCCCCGGGCACCGACTTGGGCGGTGCGGTGGTAGCCCAGACCGGCCAGCGCCTCGACCAGCTCGTCGAACCCGGACCACACCGCGTCGACGGTGATCGGGCGACGACGGGCGAGTCGCGGATCCATCGGCTGCAAGGCGGCCCGCAGGGGGGCCACGACCGCCAGCAGGGGTTCGTCGTGGGCGTCGGCGTGAGCCAAGCGGTCGAGGACCGCCAGCCGCCGTCCCACGGTGCGCGGCTGGGGCGAGAGCCGCTCGTGGGGCAGAGTCTCCCAGGCAGGGAACACCGCGACCCGGCCGGCGCCGAGGAACGCGGACAGCCCGTCGGCGATCGACTCCGCGTCCGAGGTTCTGGCGGTCAGCACCAGCAGCGGAGCAGCCCGCTCGGCCAGCAGGGCCAGCACGAAGGGCCGGGCGGTGGGCGCCGCGATGAGGTCCTCGACGACGAGGTCGACGTCCCAGGCGGCACGGGCCGGGCGCAGCGCAGCTGCCAACGGGCCGAGTGCCAGGCCCGGATCGAGCACGTCATCGACGCTGCGCGGCGCCGGGTCCTCGGGCGCTGAACTCACCGGGGCTTGGGCCGCGGTCGGTTGGCCAGCCCCGGGTCCACACCCTTGGGGATCGGCAGCGAACGATCCAGTGGCTTGAGCTTGCGCTCGAGCTTGGGGACCTCGGTCTTCTTCATCTCCCGAGGCAGCTTGGACAGGTGCATCTGCAGCCGGCGCAGCGAGACCTGGCCCTCGTCGTCACCGACCAGCACCCGGTGGATGGTGACGTCACCCACCACCTTGGACAGCCGCCGCTGCTCCTTGGCGAGCAGGCCCTTGACCCGCGCTGGCGAGCCCTCACCCACCAGCACCACGCCGCACCGCCCGATAGCGCGGTGCACCATGTCTTGCTTGGTGTTCACCGACACGGCCGGAGTCACGAACCACTGGCCACGCATGATCTGCAGCACCGCAGCGGCCGCACCGACATGCCCCTCGATGGCGGTGTACTGCGCCTTCTGCAAGCGGCGGTTGAACACCAGCATCCCGCCGAGGCTCGCGAGCATCAGCCCCGAGAGCGGCGCGAACCACGGCGAGATGAGCAGGCCGATGAGGGTGCCGAGGAGCAGCCCGAGCATCGCGCCGGTGAACACCAGCGGCACGGCTCGCGGATCGACCTCCCGCAGCTGGCGCCAGGCTTCCACGAACTGCCGGAGCTTGTCCTTCACGCTGCTCTCCTCCCCGCCGCCTGCGGGTCAGGTCCGGCCGTGGTAGCGGTTCTGGGTCGGCTCGAGCCCTTCGGCCACGAGCGAGGCGATCGCGTCGCCGGCCTCGGAAATCGCCACATCGACCTGCTCACGCTCCGCGGGCGCGAAGCGGCGCAGTACGTAGTCCTTGGCGGGCATCCGTCCGGGTGGCCGGCCGATGCCCAGTCGCACCCGCAGGTAGTCCCGGGCGCCGAGCGCTCGGTCGATGTCGACCAGGCCCTTGTGCCCACCATGCCCACCTCCGCGCTTGAGCCGAAGCTCACCGACCGGCAGGTCCAGGTCGTCGTGGCACACGATCAGCTGCTCCACCGCAACCTTGTACCACGCGGCGGCAGCCTGCACCGGACCGCCGGAGGTGTTCATGTAGCTCGAGGGCACCGCCAGCACGACCCGAGCCGCGCCGAGGCGGATCTCGGCGAGCTCGCACCGCACCCGCTTGTTGCGGGACAGCGCAACCTGCTCGCGGGCTGCGATCCCGCGTACCGCGTCCGCTCCGACGTTGTGCCGGGTCGCGCCGTAGGTTTCCTCGGGGTTGCCGAGCCCGACGACCAGCCAACGCTGCTCGGACATCGCAGGCTCCCCGCGACGCGACCTGAAGGACCCGAGGATGCTCACGAGTCTCAGGCGTCGGACTGCTCGACCTCGTCAGTCTCGTCACCGACCAGTGCCGGCTCCTCGGCTTCGATGCCCGCACCCTCCTCCATGGCCTCCATCTCGGCCTCGGACACCGGGGCGTTGATGGTCACCACGGTGCGTTCGGCTTCGATGTCGAGTTTGGCGCCCTCGGCCAGCCGCGAGGCGAGGTCCTCGACCCGGCGCACATCACCGATGCCCATCCCCGCGATCGACAGCTCGAGGTAGTTGGGGACGTCGGTGGGCCGAACCTGGATCGGTAGCGTGTATAGGATCTGGTTGACGACGCCGCCGTCGGAGGCGACCTCCTCCTCGCCCACGAGGTGGATGGGCACCTCCACCGCGATCGGGGTGTCCTTGTCCACAGCGATCAGATCGACGTGCAGCGTTTCGCCGCGCACCGGGTGGAATTGTCGGTCGCGGGCCACGGCGAGGTGGGTCTCTCCGCCGATCTCGATGCGCAGCAGGACGTTGGCGCCGGCCTCGGTGCGCAACGCGTGGAACAGCGCGAGGGTGTCGATGCTGATGGGGGTGGGCTCGATCGCGTAGCCGTAGATGATCGCGGGCACGCGGCCGCTCTTGCGCAGCCGGCGGGCGACACCCTTCCCCGTCTCGGTGCGGACCTCGACGGGCAGATCGATCTGGTTGGACACCGTGATGCTCCTGGAGCGATGGGCCCCGGCGCGGGTCGGTCACCGTTCGGCGGCGAGATGTCACGCGGGGTCGCGGTCACCCACCGGATGGACGACACGCCAACGGCCCGCGCGTGGCGGGCCTGGGTGAACAGCCTACCGGCGGCCCGGACCCGGCAGCAACCGGGTCAGGTGTTCTCCCCACGGAAGATCTCGGAGACCGAGGTGTCCTCGAACACCGCGCGCAACGCCGAGGCCAGGATCGGTGCGATGGACAACACCACGAGCTTGTCGTGCCGACGCTCGGGGGGGATGGGGATGGTGTTGGTCACCACCACCTTCTCGATCGCGGAGTTGGCCAGCCGCTCGGCCGCCGGCCCGGAGAACAGCGGGTGGGTGGCGCAGGCGATCACGCTGCGCGCACCGTGCTCCTTGAGTTTCTCGGCGGCGCCCACGATGGTGCCGGCGGTGTCGATCATGTCGTCGATGAGGATCGCGTCGAGCCCTTCGACGTCACCAACGACGTCGAGGGTGACCGCCACGTTCTGCTGCTTGGGGTCGCGCTTCTTGTGCAGGATGGCGATGGGGGCGTCGAGGTGACCGGAGAACTTCTCGGTCAGCCGCACCCGACCAGCGTCCGGCGACACGATCACCCGGCGGTCGTGCTCGGTGTTCTCCTCGATCCACTGCACCAGCAGCGGCAGGGCCGTGAGATGGTCGAAGGGATCGTCGAAGAAGCCCTGGATCTGCCCGGTGTGCAGGTCGACCGACATGATGCGGTCCACCCCCACCGTCTCGTACATGTCGGCGATCGCCTTGGCGACGATCGCCTCGCGCGACAACGCCTTCTTGTCGGAGCGGGAGTAGCCGTAGTAGGGAACCACCGCGACCGTGCGCTTGGCGGACGCCCGCTTGAGCGCATCGATCATGATCAACTGCTCGATGATGAAGTCGTTGACGCTCATCCCGCCGGGCAGCGACACATGCGACTGGATCACGAAGGCGTCGGTCCCCCGCACCGACTCGGGGAAGCGGGCGTAGAGTTCACCATTGGCGAACCGGGCGAGTTTGACCTCCCCGACGCGCATCCCGAGGTGGTCGGCCACCTCGCGCGCGAGCTGCGGGTAGGAGGACCCGCTGAAGATCATCATCCGCTTCTTGGTGGCGACTTCCATGCCGGGCCTCGTCGCGCGGGGTCGCTGGTCGGGCAGACCGTACTCCCCGTCGCCCGTCGCTGCACGTGGCGGTCAACTCACCGTCACCACCCCGTCACCGGTTGGCGGTCCCCTCGTCGCGTTGCGCGCGGCGACGCTCGGCCCAGCCATCCTTGGTGGTCTGGCGGGACCGGGCGATACCAAGGGCCCCGGCCGGCAGGTCCTCGGTGATGGTCGATCCTGCCGCGGTGTAGGCACCGTGCCCAATCGTGACCGGGGCCACCAGCATCGTGTCGCAGCCGATGAACGCACCGTCCTCGATGGTCGTGTGGGACTTGGTGTGTCCGTCGTAGTTGACCGTGATCACCCCGCAGGCCACGTTGACGCCGGTCCCGATGGTGGCGTCCCCGACATACGCAAGGTGTGGCAGCTTGGAGCGCTCTCCCACCGTGACGTTCTTGGTCTCCACGTAGGCGCCGACCTTCGCGCCTGCCTCGAGGACGGTGCCGGCACGCAGGTGACTGAAGGGTCCCACGCTGCAGCGCTCACCGATGACCGCATCCTGAGCGCGCGTGGAGTGCACGCTCGCGCCGGGACCGACCGCACAGCGGGTGAGGTGGGTGTCGGGGCCGATCACCGACCCCTCGCCGATCCGGGTGCCGGCCTCGAGCACCGTGCCGGGCAGCAGCACCGCCTCACGCGCCACCTCGACGTCCACGTCGAGCCAGACCGCCGCCGGATCGGGGATGTTCACCCCGACCTCGATCAGCAGGTGATCGAGGTGGCGGCGACGCAGGACCGCGGCGGCATCGGCGAGTTGGCGCCGATCGTTGACGCCAGCGATCTCCGATTCGGGCGCGAGTACGGGTACCGGCGCCTGACCCGTCCGGGCCAGCGCCGCGACGACGTCGGTGAGGTAGAGCTCACCCTGGGCGTTGTCGTCCTCAAGACCGGCGAGCGCCTCGCCGAGCAGCACCCGGTCGATGAGGTACATGCCGGCGTTGATCACCGTCAGTTGGCGCTGCTCGTCGGTGGCATCGCGTTCCTCGACGATCTCGACCGCCCGGCCGTTGTTGTCGTGGACCACGCGGCCGTAGCCCGAGGGGTCGGCGAGGTCGGCGGTGAGCAGGGCACCGCACGGCGCATCGGCTGCGCTGAGACCGTCGGCATCACCGTCACCCGCGACCTCCAGCAGTTGCCCGAGCGTGGCGCCGGTGAGCAACGGGGTGTCGCCGGGCACGATGAGCACCCGTTGGATGTGCTCGGCGAGCGCGGGCATCGCCGCCTGCACCGCGTGGCCGGTGCCCCGCTGCTCGGCCTGCAGTGCGGTGGTGAGCCGGCGCAAACCGGCGTGGGACACCTCCTCGGCCACCTCCTCGGCCTGGTGGCCGACCACCACCACGATCTGCCCGAGGTCCAGCGGACGCAGCGCCTCGAGCACGAAGCGCACCAGGGTCCGACCGGCGGCGCGGTGCAGGACCTTGGCCCGGTCCGAACGGAAGCGGGTTCCCATGCCGGCGGCGAGTACGACGGCAGCGACATCCTGGGGCACGGCGAAACCTCCTCGAGGCGGGGATGCATCTGACCGTAGCGGCCGCACCCGACCATGGCCCGGACCTACCTGCCCGACCCGGGCTGCTCACCGGCGACAGGCAGCGCGAGCAGCGCATCCGCCAGCGCCTGGATCCGGTCGCGGGCTTCGAGCCGGTCAAGCAGTGCCGGCGGCAGCGACGACGCTCCGCGGTGCGCCCCACCGATGGCGCCGGCCATCGACGCGACGGTGTCGGTGTCACCTCCCAACGTGATCGCCGTCCGGATCGTGTCCAGCGTGGACGCGCCGGCAGCGGCCAGCGCCACCGCGGCGGGCACCGACTCCCGCGCCAGCACCGAACTGCCGATTCGCTCGGCATGGGCAGCGCACACCTGGAGCCCGGGTTCGAGCGCCAGCAGGTCGCGCCAGGCCGCAGCGATGGCCACGTCGAGGTCGCTGTTCCCCGGTGGCTCGGGCAGCACCAGACGGGTGGCCGGGTCGGTCATCAAAGCGGTGCGGATCACCACGGCGAGCAGCACCGCCGCATCGCGGCCCTGGGGGTGAGCGTGGGTCACCAGCGACTGCTCCGCGGCGAGCGCGGCCGCGCGGTCGGCGTCGGCGTGGCCGGCCACCGCGGCGGGCGCCACCCGCATCGCCGCGCCGTTACCCCACGACCCGGATCCGCCGAACAGCCGCGCCGCCGCCTCGACGTAGAGCACGCCCTCGGCGGCCATCGCGTACACCTGCGGGGGTCCGGAGCCGTACCCGCGCCAGGGCTCGGCGTCGTAGGCGGCCGCGAACACTGCGCCGAGGTGCTGGGGATCGACGGCTGCGTCGCGTTCGACCAGCGCATCACCGAGCGCGAGCATCATGTGGGTGTCGTCGGTCCAACGCAGCGGCTCCGAACCGTCGAGCAGTGCGTCGACCCGGGCCGGATCCACGCGGGGCGCACCCTCGAAGGGTCGGCCGATGGCGTCGCCAAGCGCGGCACCGAGCAACGCACCGCGCGCCGCGTCACGCAGGCCATCTGTCGGAGTGCTGCCGGTCATGGCCTCTCCCCTCCTCGCTGGTTGTCCACAACCCCTTCGTCTGCTCCCTGGAGGACGAGGGGCGGCGTCCGTAGCCTGCCAGCGATCCCGACCACGAGGATGCCACGCCGTGCAACCCGCGCCACTCCCGCCTGATCGCGAACCTGATCGCGCCCCTGATCGCGAACCTGATCGCGCCCCTGATCGCGTCCCGGGGCGCACCCCTGATCGCACCCCTGATCGCGTCCCGGGGCGCACCCCTGATCGCGAACACTCCCTCACCCCCGAGCAGGCGGCCGAGCTCGTCCGCGATCACGTCGCCGCCCACGGCCTCGATGGCATCGGTGCGTTCATCACGGACCACAAACTGGCGGCCGTCTCCGACGACCGCACGGATGACGACGGTGCGGTACCGACCCGGCACCTGAGCCTTGACGAGGTGTACGACGAGTGGCGGTGGGAGACCGAGGAGGAGCTCATCGGACATCTCCTGCACGTCGCACTGCGCTCGTTCCGGGCGGCGAGGCCACCCCCGTCCGTGCTCGCGGCTGCGGTGGCACGGCTCAGCGTGGCGCTCGACGGCGAGGTCCGGACGGCCCCGGCGCCGCTCCCGGTGCCGCTCCCGGACATCACGCGCCCGGACATCACGCGCCCGGAGCGACCCAACAGCGACACCGACGCATTCCGGCTGTCGAGCTTCGTCGCCGACACCTTCGACGGCTGCTATCACGACCACCTCGCGCCCTTCGGCCTCTCTGGCCGTCAGGCCCCGACCCCGTCCGAGTGGGTCGGCGTGATCCTCGGGCTCGAGCGCTCGGGTCCGGGCGCCGTGACGAGCCCGCAAAGCTTCATCGCGGACATCGATTTCTGCCCGCTGCTCACCGGCCCCCCGACCGGCGAGAACCGGGTCCGAGAGTTGACCGCGTTCTTCGGGCTGCTGCTGCCCGCCTGGGAGTGCGCCGGCGTTGTCGAGCGCGACGATCAGGGCGTCGCACGGCTGACGGGGTTGGGGACCTGGGTGCTGGCCCGGGCCGCGAATCTGGCCTGGGGATACTGAGGTTCGCGAGCGGGGCGAGCGAGGCCAGGCCGCGGCGCAGCACGAACCCCGCGGCGCGGCACGAACCTTCCGCCCGCGAGAGCTTCTGACCACGGCACCGAGCGACACGGCCCGAACCTCGCGCCAGCGACAGTTTCCGACCCCAGCACCCGGCGGCACCCGGCAACACCCGGCGACACCCGGCGGAGCTCCATGAATCCCGCGACGCGACACGAAAGCCGCAACCCGGCACGTCCCCCCTCCCCCGCTGCGGCACGAACCTTCCGCCCGCGACGGTTTCTGACCGCGTCATGCGCCAGGGCCGCACGAAACCCTCGTCAGCGAGCGCTTCTGACCCCGGCACTCGACGAGATCGACGACCCACGCACGGTTTGCGACCGTTGCCGGCGGCCGGGTGGCTGGGGGGCAGGGGATCGAACCGCACCGGACGGGTCCCGTTGGGTGGGCCTCAGTGCCCGATCATGCCTCCGAACAGGGGGAACGCGCTTCGACCGTCCTCACCCGTTCCGGTCGGTGCTGACCACATCCAGCTCGTTCGTGGTCACGCCGTGGTCACGAACGGGCACCGCCACCGTCCGCCGCTGGTCGCTCTCCGCTTCGTTTCTTCACGTCAAGTGCTATCTTCACGACTGTCATGAAGAATCGAACTGGAGTGAAGATAGCGGGAGCGTTCGACGTCGACACGCTCCGGATCCTCCGTGCGCTGCCCGGCGTCGACGTCGTCTCGACCGACGACGCACCGGGGTTTGCGGTCCTGACCACCGCCGGGACGACACAGCGCCTCACGATCGCGACCAACGCGCGGCTCAACGCCGGCGCGGCACGACAGCTCATCACGGACGGCACCGAGCTCGGCGCCCCGCTCCTGGTCGTCGCGGGCCGGACCACGGCGGATGCCCGCGCGCTGCTGCGCGAGCACGGCGTCGGGATCGTCGATGGCCAAGGCAACGCCTACATCGAGCTGCCCGGCGTCGTGATCCACGTCACTGGCGATAACACCCGGCCGGCACCTCGACCGCCGACGCGGCTGACCGGCAAGGCCGGTGTCGTGGCGCAGGCGCTGCTGCTCGACCCCGAGCGCGCGTGGGGGGTCAGCGCCCTCGCGGAGGTCGCCCGGGTCTCGACCG
>SLLJ01000102.1 GCA_007134165.1 Nitriliruptoraceae bacterium
ATGACGCAGCTCAGCGACACCGGGATGCTGCAGCGGCTCGGTCCCGACAACGTGTTCCCGGTGACACCGACGCTCGGCGAGCCCGTACGTCGCGCGACGGAACGCGCTGAGCGGCTCCGTGACCAGACGGGCTGAAGGACTTCCCTCGCCCCGCAGCAGGGTGGCTTCTTCGGCGACGGTTCGCAGATCGAGCGCTTGGATCCCCCAGCGCTCGAGGTAGCGGCGGCTCCGCCGGAAGACACCGGTCGCGAGGGAGCAGGCCTCACCCGTTCGAGGTGCTGTCCCGGTGGTTCGAGGGCGTGTCCGCCCCGAAACCAGATTTCTGCCGTGACGCGGAGCGTGCGGGGTTCGGAGCGGGGAACGAGGTGGCGGAGTACTGACGGTCACGGACCGGTGCCGAACAGCATCACGTCGCCGGCCGGGGTCGGTCGTGGGAGGGTCCGCATCGACGTCCCAGCGCAACCCAGCCCTGCGTCGGGCACTTCGCTCCCGAGCGGTGTTCCACATCCAAGGGATGCTCGGGCTGCGTGGTCCGGACGCGAGCGCTCCGCCCGGGTGTTTGCTCAACGCGCGCGAGGTCCCCGTGTCGGTTCCTGGTCCGGACATGGCGACTGCGTGATCTCCTGGGGACGAGGATGGCCAAGGGTGCGGTTGGTCGGTCGGGTGGTCGGAGCGGGACGGTCGGCATCAGGGGTGGCATGGACGATCCGCATGAGGTCCTCGGGGTGTCTCGGGACGCGACGGCGGAGCAGGTTGGACGCCGCTTCCGGGAGCTGGTGCCACGCCACCATGCGGATCGGGCGGTGCATGCGACGCCGCAGGAGCGTCGGGTGGCGCATGAGCGGATGTCGAGCATCACCGAGGCGTTCCGCATGCTCAACGACGTGGCTGAGCTCATGCGCTACCGGCGGCTGGTGCCCGCCCGCGAGGCACGCACTCCTCGGAGCTGGGTTGTGACGGGCTGCACTTCCGGGCTCGTGATCCGGCGGCCGGGGGTGGGATCGAACCCGCGGCGGGCGACCCGGACTTCGACGAGCGCCGTCGGGCCCCGAGCGAGTTCATCGTCAGCAACGGCCCCTACGAACCCGGCGTGTGGACCGCCCGCACGAAGCCGTCACGCGGCCGGCGGCGTCGGAGATGACTGGTGCCGGCCGTGTCACCGACCAGCTCGACGGTGGGCGTCGGGCGGCGAGGCCGAGGCAGGGCGGTGATCGGTCGACGCCGGTGGTCGACGCCGGTGGTCGGCGCCAGGCAGCCACGGCGGCCTGGTCGTCGGGCGCTGACCGGCGGATCTGGTCGAGGGGGCGCGGTGCAGCTGCGGGCCCTGCCTGACAGGATCATCGAGATCCGTGCCGGGGTCGCCGCAGCTGATCGTGGAGTCGGGTGGCCCCGGCTGACTCATCACGAGGGTGTCGGGGCGGCGTTGCCGGAGAGGTTCGGGAGTGCGGCGCCACCTGCGCGACGACGTATTCGCGTCAGGCGCGTTCTCGGCAGGCCAGGCAACGGCGAGCAGTCGGCGGTGGGCGCCGAGGGCAGGACGGGTCAGTTGGGGTGCAGCCTCTCGGCCATGCCCCGTACCGCGCGATCACGTCCACCTCGCTTGGCACGGAAGAGCGCGGCGTCGGCGGCCGCCAGGCTGTCCTGTGGCGTGGAGCCGATCATGTGGACGGCATAGCCGGCACTCAGGGTGGTGACGGGCCGCTTCGCCCGCCAACCATCGAGCAGGCGCGCAACCGCGCCGTCAGCCGCGGGTGCGGCGTGGGCGAGCAGGAGCGTGAACTCCTCACCGCCGTAGCGGCCAACGGTGTCCTGGGCGCGGGCGAAGCCCTCGAGGTAGGCCGCGAGCTGGCGGAGCGTGTCATCGCCAGCGGCATGGCCGTACTCGTCGTTGACCTGCTTGAACCGGTCGAGGTCGAGCATCACGACCACGTCACCGGGCCGAAGGTCGGCAAGTGCGGTGTCGATGGCACGCCGGTTACCGATGCCGGTCAGTCCGTCACGGCGTGCGTCCGAGGCATGCCGGCGTGACTCTCGTCGTTCCACCTGGAACAGATTGGCGGTGCTGAGTGCCTGTCCGGTCTGGGTGGCGAGCAGCTCGACGGCCTGCTGCTCGGCCATCCCAGGTGTCCGCTCGGGTGGATAGGTGGCAACCAGACTGCCGGCGCCACCGAGGGTCGTGACCGGCGCGTGCGCGAGCACCTGTCCGGCGGGCAGCACCACCTCGTCGATGGTCAGGTCGTCGTCGAGTGTCGACAGGCCGGGGGAGTGGTGGTCCTGCAGCCGCTCGTGCAGGGTCGTGAGGGCAGCCGGGCTCAGGGGAAGGGATGACGGGGGACCGGTGTCCCGGCCGGCGTCTCCCGGGGGACCCGCACCGTCGGCCAGCAGGTGTCCTGCCCAACCGTCCCCGCCAACGCTGAGCAGGAGCCAGGCTGACGTCGCCCCGGTCCCACGCAGCGCCTCCAGCGCCGCAGCGGTCACCTCGAGCGGGTCGAGTCTGCTGAGCCGGTGACCGGCGAGCGCAATCTGCTCCAGCAGTCGCGCCCGTCTGTCGAGGCTGCGATGGGCACGGTGCAGCGCATCGACCGTGCGGTTGATCACGAAGGCGATGAGCAGCCACACCGGCAGGATGATCGCCAGGGTGCCGAAGTGCCGGGGATCACCGTCCAGCGACCACTGTGGCACCGCGTGGGTCAGACCTGCCGGGACCACGATGAGCAGCGTGGCACGGTAGCTGTGGAACACGCCCAACCAGACGGACCCTGCGGAGATGAAGGCCACGCTGACGGCCGGAGACATGAACCCGGTGAGGCCGAAGGCGGCGTGCAGGACGAGCGCCCACAGGGCCAACATCAGGGATGCACCACGCGGCCAGCGCTGCCACGGCAGCTGCCACAGCGCCGCTGCCGCGGCCAGCTCGATCCCTGCGATCACCGTCACCTGCCGGCGCATGACCCCGTCCAACGCCGCGCCGCCACGAAGCAGGTGAACGTCCAGGAGCGCCGTCAGCCCTCCGGCGAGATACACGAGGATCATCGTCCACGCCGCCCGGTGGGTGCCCAGCTGCGTGGTCGGGTCCCCGGAGCCACGACTCACCAGGCCGTTCCAAGATGTCCTCTGCCCCACATCCCATTCCCCTCAGCGACCGCGCCCGGCGTCGTGTGGCACCCAGCAACGGTGAGGCACGACCGCCCCGCTGCCACCATAGTGGGCGGTCATGAGCGAGGGCAGGCTTGGCCTGCGGGGTTCGTTTGCGAGGCGCGGGTCCTCGGGGATCGGCAGATCCCCGAGGTGCGCAGGGCCCAGGGAGACTGCACCTGCGTCGCGCCGTCCACGGTCAAGGCGTGCCGTCGTCGCGCTCGCCGTCGCGGCGGTCGTTCGGTGGCCGGAGACGCTTGCGCGCCGTGCGGGCCGCGGTGGCGACGTCCGGGTCGTCATGGCGGGTCAGGCGATCGAGCACGGCCGTGGCCCGTGGTGTGGCGATGCTCGCGAGGACATCGATGATGATCGGGTCGGCATGTCTTG
>SLLJ01000042.1 GCA_007134165.1 Nitriliruptoraceae bacterium
CCCCGGTAGAAGTCCTGCTCCATCGTGAAGCGGGTGCCGAGCAGCCCGACCCGCTCGACACCATCGGCACGGATGCGAGCGGCGGTGACGTCGGCCAGGTGCAGCAGCGGCACGTCGGCGGCCGCCTCGATGGCCTCGGCCACCCGGTGCATGGTGTTGGTCGCCAGCAGCAGGCCTTCGGCGCCGGCCACTTCGAGCCGGCGGGCGGCATCCGCCAGCAGACCGCCGGCGGTGTCCCAGTCGCCAGCCACCTGGCAGGCCTCGATCTCGGCGAAGTCCAGCGACCAGATGATCAGCGGGGCCGAGTGGGCGCCGCCGAGCCGGGCGGCCACCCCCTGGTTGATCCGGCGGTAGAGGTCGGCGGTGGAGGGCCAGGCCATGCCTCCGAGGATCCCGAGCCGGCGCATCAGGTGTCCACCAGGTCGGCCAGCAGACCGGTCGGTACGGCCAGGACGTCGCGGTCGGCGACCTCCCGTACCCGGCGGGTGGCGCTGCGGGGGTGCAGCAGCGCCCCGGGACCGGCCGGGCGGTGGTCCTGCTCGCGTGGCTCCGGCGGGGCCAACGCAGCCAGCGCGAGCCGCGGGGCCAACGCAGCCAGCGCGAGCCGCGGGGCCAACGCAGCCAGCGCGAGCCGCGGGGTCAGCGAAGGTGGTGCCGGGGCGGCCATCAGGGAGCGGATCTCCACAGGTGATCGACGTTCGTGTCCGGTAGGCGCCATCTGCCCGCACGATCCTGCCGTGTGCGCGGATTCCCGTGGACAAGGGCCGTTTCTCGGCGGCTGCGGGGCCAGTTCGGGCCCGCACGCTCGCCTGGTCCGCGATCAGAAGGTCATGCATGGTTGCGGTTCGAAGCCGGGCAACGGCCTCGCCCCCGAGCGCGGCTGCTGGTTCACCGCGAAACCTACCTCGCCAACGTGACCTGGCCCAGCAGGCAGGGGTGATCGCGACGTGGATCCGGGAGGTCTGCACCCCGCGACAGACCGGGAGGTACGGTCGCGACCATTCAGGGCGGCAGGTCTCCTACCGTGCTGCGCCCCTCAGCCCCCGTGATGGTGAACAACCCATGGAGCACCCGGATCCGGCGCTCCCAGACGCCGACTGACGGCAGGTGGCGCCGTCGAGCACCTCGGACGCCAACGACCGTCCCTGCCTGCACGTCACCGCAGCCCGAAACTGGTGCAACGACCCCAACGGTCCGGTGCACCATGCGGGCCGCTTCCACCTGTTCTTCCAGTCCTTCGCTGACGCGCCCCACTGGGGGCCGCCGTCGTGGGGGCACGTGAGCTCGACCGACCTGCTGTGCTGGGAGCGCGAACCGGATGCGCTGACCCCGTCGGCCGACGGGCCCGACCGGGACGGCTGCTGGTCGGGGTGCTGCGTGGTGATCGACGACGTGCCGCTGCTGATCTACACCGCCGTGACCGGCACCGAGGAGGCGACCCGCACCGAGGCCGTCGCCGTCGCTCAGGGCAGCCCTGACCTGCGCCACTGGGAGGTACGGCCCGAGCCGCTGATCGCCGGTCCCCCACCGGAGCTGGGCACCGTCCACCACCGCGACCCGTTCGTGCTTCGCGACGAGGTCGGCTGGCTGCTGCTGCTCGGCTCCACCACCGCCGACGCCTCCCGCGGTCGGGTGGTCGCCTACCGCAGCACCGACCTCGACCGCTGGCGCTACCTCGGCGACCACCTCGTCGGCGACCAGGCCGGCGACCAGACCAGCGAGGTCGACACCGGCCGGCTGTGGGAGTGCCCGCAGCTGCTGCGCACCCCACGGGGCGATGCTCTGCTGGTCGCCGTGCAGGACCCGGAGCGCACCGACCAGCCGCTGCGCGGGGTCGTGGCTCACCTCGGCGCGCACACCACGACCGGCTTCGAGGTCCGGCGCGTCGAACGCGTCGACCACGGCGACGTGTGGTATGCGCCGGCGATCACCCGGGATGCCGCGGGTCGGTGGCTGTGCTGGGGGTGGGTCCAGGATCCGCTCACCGCCGCCGAGGCCGCCGCCACCTCGCACGTCGGCGCGCTGAGCCTTCCCCGGGTGCTGGACGTCGAGGCCGGCACGCTGACGGTGCGCCCAGCGCCCGAACTCGTCGGGCTCCGGGTCGACCGGCCGCAATCCCTGACCACGACGCTTCCCGCCCCGGGGCCGGCCCACGAGATCGTGCTGCCCGCGGACTCGGCCCCCCGCGAACTCGTGCTGCTCGCCGCGTCCGGAGCGCCACTGCTGACCCTCGCCACCGACGCCGACGGCTGGCAGTTGCACTATCCCGAGCCCGTCGCGGTGCCTCCGCCGCCGGTGGCCTGGCGGGATGGCCCAGCCCAACTGCGGGTGCTGGTGGATGCCACGGTGGTCGAGGTGTTCGCCGGTGATGGCCGCGCCGCCACCGCCCGGCTGCGGGGCCGGCGCACGGTGCAGACGCTTGGTCTGCACGGCTCAGTGGATGCGCGGCTCCACCGGTTGGCGCTGCCGGTAGCGTGAGCGCCGTACGGGGCTTCACCTCGCGAGGAGGATCGTCATGGAGGAGGCTGCCCTGCGCGCTGCGGCCCAGCAGGTGTTGCGGCGGCTCGGGCCCACCCCGGTGCCACAGCTCGCCAATGAACTCGACACCACGCTCAGCTCCCGGGAGTTGTGGGAGCTGCTGCTTGACGACGACCACGAGGGCTTCGTGGCCTTCCCGCTCGGCGACGGGCGGCTGTGCGACCTCGAAGCCCTGCTCGACGGCGTGACGCTCACCCACCACCTCAGCGAGGAGGAGCGCGCGGCAGATCGGGTGGTCGAGTCGCCGGACCTCTCACCACTGAGCCTGGCGGCCGACGAGGACGCCCCGATGACGCTGCCCCTGTCCGACGGGCGCGAACTGCAGATCGAGCCTCCCTACCTGACCGGACCGCAGGGCTGGCTCCCCGAGCAACCGGTGCTCATGCTGCGGCTGGTGGACGGACGTATCGAGGTCTCAGGCCTGGATCAGACCCCCGAACCCGACTACACGACGGTCTCGCGGATGGTCGAGACCTTCGAGCGGCACCGTGGACGGCCCTACCCCCTCGACCCCGGTGAGCTGCTGTTCGAGACCCGTGCCATCTACCCGCAGCTGCTCGCCACGCCGCACGCGCCGCTGGGCGACCTACTCGCCGAGGCCGGACTCGAGGTGGTCGACCACGCCGTGCGCTTCGTCGACGACCTCGACCTCGACGACGACCTCGACCTCGACGACCTCGACCTCGACGACCTCGACGACCTCGACCTCGACGACCTCGATTCCGACGACCTCGACGAGTTGGCCGCTCTGGAGGAGCACCTGGTCGAGGACCACGGGCTGGGCGAGGAGGACCTCGACGATGCCCTGGCGCTGAACCTGGCACTCGACCTGATGGAGGGGCGCCTGGGCATCGCCATGGCGGGGTGGGTCGCCGAGATGGATGAGGGAGGGATGCCCGACCTCACGCAACTGGCCGCGGCGCTCGGCCTCGACAAGCCCCTCGAGGACCCGGGCGGCGAGGACCTGACCGAGGAGCAGGC
>SLLJ01000450.1 GCA_007134165.1 Nitriliruptoraceae bacterium
CCGGCGGGCAGTGAGTCCCACACGACCAGATCATCGATGGCGACGTCGGGAGCCGTGAGGTCGATGCGGTAGGTGACCGACTCGCCCTGCACGACCTCGATGCCGTCACGGTTCGAGTTGAAGACCTCGCCATCGTCGTCGTCCGAGGAGCTCGCGGCACGCTCGGAGTCGCCATCGACGTCCTGGACGCCCTTGAGCAGGCTGACACCGGGCTGCACCTCGATGGCTGCCTCGTCGCGCAGGAAGAAGACGTCACCGTCGACGTTCTCCTGGCGGTACTTCATCAGGTTCTCGGGCTTGTCGACCTCCGGCCCTGCGGCCGGTTCGACCACCTCGGCCCAGACCAGGAGCCGGACCTCGGTCCCGGCCGGAACGAAGCGGTCACCTCCCGCGCCGACGGCGCCGAGCTCCCACTCCAGTCGCCGGCCCTCCTGCGAGAAGACGGCGGTTTCGTCGGGCCCGTCGACCCTCGTGTAGCCATCGACCGCCACCCAGCCGCGGTAGTCGAGCAGGCCGATCGGCAGGACGTCGGTGACGACGGCGTTGCGGGTCTTGACCGTGCTCGGGAAGGTGACGGTCAACTCGAAGCAGGCGATGTCGCCCAGCCGGAAGCCAGGCTGTTCGACGTCGGTGTAGACGTCACCGACCGAGCAGGGGGCGTCGGCATCCGCCGGGTCCTCGGAGACCGAGTCCCGCGGGGCAACACGTTTGGTGATGGAGGTGGGGGCGGTCGGTAGCGGCGCGGCGGAGTCGTCCCACACCTGCTCGACGGTCGGGAACCAGTCCACCAGTGGCGGGATCGAGGTGGTCTCCCCGATCACGGTGACCGTGTTGTCGAAGGTGTCCAGCGAGGTGGTGGGGCCGGTCTGCTGGCTGTCGGTGTAGTCCGCCCGCATGAGGACCGGGTAGGTGATCTCGCGCTCCTGCGAAGCCAACATCGGCTGGGCGTCGGGGATGAGCACCAGGGTGAACTCGCCGGTCGACGCGTCGTAGGTGACACCTTCGACCGTGGCGCCGGTGATCTCAAGGCCACGGTCGTACGGTTCGCACCCGTCGGGCAGCGGTGCGCCGGTCACGGTGGTGTCAGCGGGCACCAGCGGGCACAGACCGTTGGGGATGGTGTCGGTGAGCACGATCTGGTCAGCGGAGGTGTACTCGCCCGTGCGCAGCCGCAGGGTGTAGGTGGCGATGTCGCTGGTGACGAACTCGTCAGGATCGTTGACGCTCTTGAGCACCGCAAGGTCCATGGCGTGAACGAACTCGTCGTCCTCGTCCGAGACCTGCCGGTCGGTGCCGGTGCGCACGATGCCCTGGTAGGCGCCGGTTGCCTCGGCGAGGTTGTCGTAGACGATGCCGTCGCCGGCCGGATCGAACCCCCCTCGCTGTCGGGTCGGCCGCCCGTTGTTGTTGTCGAGGTTCGCGATCTGCCCGAGCGACGCTCCCGTCGGTTCACCCTCACCGTCGAAGTCCACGGTGTTCTCGTACAGCGGGATGCCCGCGGCGTACCGCAGGGTGGTTTCGGAACCCGCCGGGAGGGTGCCGAGGTCCCAGGTCACCCGGGTGTAGACGGCGTCGCTCGGCGCGTCGGGATCGTCGACGACGGTCACGACCTCGACCGGATCGAGGCACCCGTCGCGGCGGCCAGCGTCGAACGGCTCCATCGCGGGCAGCACCGGTGTCCCCGTCAGGTCGCCACTTCCGGGGTACTCGTCGGTGTCACCCTCGCCAGCGCGGTCCGCGGTCGTGTTGTCGACGCCACCGCAGCCGAGGAACTCGAGCCCGGCGGCCAGATAGTCGACCAGAACCGCGGCCTGCGTGTCCCCCTTGCTGGTGTTCTCCACGACGACGGTGGTGACCGTGGTGTGGTCGTGCACGCCGCGCAAGAGTTCGGACTCCGGGCTCGGCTCGGACTTGGTGACCCGGAGCGCCGCGACCTCGATCTGGAACGCATCGTCGCCGCTGACGGTGGCCGACTCGGAGTCGGCCTGGTTGATCGCCGAAGAACCGGTGAACCATGGCAGCAGGTTCGGGTTGGCGCTGGTGAAGGCGCTGGCCGTGACGTCGATCACGGATCCGACCGGGAAGATCTGAGGATCGCTGGTCTCCCCGGAGCCCGGAGCGGGCTGAGCCGGCCGCACGTCGACGGTGATGTCGGACGTGCCACCGGCCGGCAGGTCGGACACGTCCTCGAAGATCCACAACTCCCGCCCCGCGTCGTCGGGATCGTCGATGATCCGAGGTGGTCCCACCGTCGACCCGCGCGGCTCGAGCCCCACCGGCACGCTCACGACGAAGGCGAGGTTGTAGCCCCAGTCCCCCGACCCGGTCGCCGCCAGACGCAGCACCCCGTCCTCACCCGCGAGGATCCGCGCGTCACCGCTGATGGCCAGGGTGACACCAACGTCGTCCGCCTGTGCCGCAGGCGGCGCGAACGGCTCGGCTACGACGGTCCCGAGCAGCACGAGCAGGGACAGCACGGCCGCCGTCGCCCTTCGGAACCGGTGCCCCTCGGCCCGTATCGACCGTGCGCTCGCACTGCTGAAACGGTACGTCGTTGTCGCCACGGCCGAACCTCCACCTGCGATCGTCCCCACGCGACCTCGGCGGCCGGCGCCGATGCGGGCAGCGTGCAGGCCCCGGGGTCAGATCCGAGGTCCACTCCCCCCATCGGCCAGGCCGAGACGGAGCCAAGCACCGAGGGTGGACGAGCCCTCCCGGCGATACCGCTCAGGATCCGCCTGGGCAGGCCGGGGCAGACGGATGGTTCCACGTCCGTGTTCGGCGTCCCCGGCCCACGGCCGCCCGGACCTGCCGTCCGCTCGCACCGCAGGAACGACGGACAGCGCGCGAAGGAGCGAGCGTGGCGCAGCAGCCCTCTCCGGCGAGGGGGGTGTCAGTCGTCGGTCAGTAGGTCGCGCCGCTCACGTAGGCGGTGAGGTGAGCGCGATCCGCGTCCAGTTCGTCGATGCGCCACTTGACGAGGTCTCCGATCGACACGATGCCGACCAACGCCCCGCCGTCGTCGACCACGGGCACGTGCCGGACCCGCTGTTCGGTCATCGTGGCCATGACCTGCTCAGCGTCGGTGTCCGGACGGCACACGGCCAGCGGTCCGCTCCCGAGTTGACCCACCGTGGTGCTGAGCGCGCTCAGCCCACCGTCGGCCAGCGCACGGACCACGTCGCGCTCCGAACACAGCCCGACCGGTCGGCCCGCGTCGTCGACCACGACCACCGCACCGATGCCAAGCGCCGCCAGCCGCTGCGTAACCCGCTCGAGGGTGATGTCGCGGGCAACGGTCTCCACCGTCGAGCCCTTGCGTTGCAGGATCGTGCTCACCTTGCCGGACATGGGGGCTCCCTTCGATCCGGCTTCCGCCGCCAGTGTCGCACCTCTGCCGCCGGCCGGCGTCGGATCGTGGTGACCAACCTGCCCACGCACGCCCCACCGGCCGTCGTCGGCCATGGGGCCGCAACCAAACCCGGCCATGGGGCCGCAACCAAA
>SLLJ01000258.1 GCA_007134165.1 Nitriliruptoraceae bacterium
AGACCTGCTGTTCGGCCTCGCGGCTGGCCGATCCGGGATGCACTCGGGCATCGGCGATCTCCGAGCCGCCCGACCGCGCGCGGTGTCGCCATCCGGCTCTGCCGCAGCTCCGTCGACGCCGCCCCCGGTACGCGTCGCAACGCTCGCTGCGGCCTTCAGGTAGCGGTAGCGGGCGTTGCTTACTGGTCGGTGAACTGGATGGTGATCTCGATGACGTCGGGTGGTTGCAGGGTGTCGATGTTGAGTTGTCCGGGGGTGCCGTGGCCGGTGATCTCGAGGCGTGCATGTCCGTGGTGGCGGCAACGGGGATCGGCGTGCTCCGGTCGGTGTGGCACCTGCCGCTGAGCCACATCGACGGCACCTACTTTCTCGAACTGGGCACCGGGTCGGTGAGGTTCTGGCTCACCCACCTGCTGCTCGTGCTGCTCGGGATCCTGCTCGTGTGGCTGGCCAACGGATCGGGCGGCAGCATCCTGCTCGCCGTGCTCGCCCACACCGGTATCAACACGACCATCGGTGTGGTTGCCGGCAGCACCGTCCGCGACGCGGTCGCGTTCGTCGGGCTCGCCGCTGCTGTCGTGGCGGTCATCGTCCTCACGCACGGCCGTTTGGGGCGCCCGGCGACGGATCCCCAACACCGAGCCGGGGCAGCGCTGGCCGCCGTGGAGGTGCCACGATGAGTGACACCGCTACCTCCACGACGCCCGCCGCTCGTGGAACCGCCGCGGAGCCAGTGACTCCGTCACGAACGGTCATCCGCCTGGTGTGGATCGCTGCGGTCTTGGCGAGTTCGCCGGCGCGCAGCATCTCGCGGGGATTCCGCTGACCGTCGCCGAGGTCGCCGTGTTGGTGGCGAGCTGGGTGGTGCTGGGCACCATCGCTCTGGCGCTCACGATCCCAGCGCGCGGCAGCCTCGACGATCCCTCTGTGCCGGGCGCCTGACGAGGTCGTGAGGCCCTCCGGCCCTACCGCCGTGGGGTGGTGTCGAGCACACACTCTGGCGACAGGGTCGCGCGATGTGGGATGGATTGCCACCCATGAACCTCGCTCAGACGGCTGCCGTTGCTGCCGCCGTCCTGATCGCCGGGGTAGCGGCCTTCCAGGTTGCTCTAGCGCTCGGTGCGCCGTATGGCGACGCCGTCTTCGGGGGCAAGGCGCCGACGGAGGCGGGCGTGCTGAGCGCACCCTTCCGAGCGCTCGCTGTCGTGCAGGCGATCGTCCTCGTTCTGCTCGGAGCCTTCCTCCTTGCACGCACAGACGTTCTGGGCATCCCGATCCTGGGATCCGAAACCCTGTCGTGGATCGTCTGGGTGGTCCTCGCGTTCCTCGTGCTGAACACGCTGGCGAACTTCAGCGCCCCACATCCCATCGAGCGCTGGGTGATGGGATCGATCACCCTCGTGCTCTCAGGGCTCGCGCTCGTGATCGCGCTCGCGTAGGTCTCCTCACCCTCCTACCTCGAGACCGCTCCCGCCGATACGCACCGCCTCACAGCTCGGTGATGGCCGCCGCAGCAGGTGGTGATCGCGGGCGTTTCCTACTGCAGGTCGAGGACGGTTTCGAGCGCGAGGTCGACACCCCACTGCTCCTCCACGGAGAGGCGACCGTGGTAGTCGCCAAGCCGGGAGACATCGATCGCACCGGTCTGCTCGACCAGCACCCGCGTTACGTGTCCGTCGATGTCGATCTCGGGTCGGAACGACGCCGGGCGAGCGGCCGTCGAGGTGGGAGCGATGAGCACCGTCGACAGCCGCATCAGCGCGTCGGACTGCACGATGACGCCGTAGCGCACACCTGACTGCTCATGACCGTGGCGGCGTCCAAGGCGAAGATGGAACACGTCACCACGGCGCACGCAGGTCCTCCATCATCGCGGCGACCTCGGCGGCCTCGGCGCGGTCGGTCTCGTCGGCTGCCAGGTCCGCCACCTCGTCGATGAGCCGCTGACGCTCGCGGAGTCGCTGGGCAGCGGCGACAAGGCCGCGGCGGACCGCGTCGGACCGCGACATGCCGGTGGCCTCGAGTTCGGCCAGTGCGCGGCGTGCCTCCTCGTCGAGGCGCACGGAGATCATCTCGCTCATGCGGCAAGCGTATCACGTATCGTCGGACAGCATTGGAGGGTCATCCTGACCTGTGCGCAACCGCAGAATGTGCACGATGTGTTCGACGGTCTGGACCGCTGCGTCGCTGCCGCCCGGGGGTCCACAAGCGCAACGATCATGACGGCGTTGCTCGCGGCGAAGTTGCACGCTGCATGCGCTTGGGTGCGCGCTCCGGAACCGGGACGATGTGCGGCGCCTTGGGACGCTGCTGCCGCCCACAACAACACTTGCGTTGTGCACCGTTCGGGATGCGTCCCGGTCTGATGCCCGGTACGGACCTTCGCCGCGGGATCCGTAGTACTGCCCCACAACCTGGAAGCACGAGTAGTGAAGTGAGGTCCAGGGGTGTCCGGTTTCGCCGCGGTGGTGGGGCCATCGCCTCTGAACATCGGTGGGCTGGTCGTGGCGATCGTTGCCAGCGTTGCCGGGCACCCGTTCGAACCGCTCGACGCGCCGCTCGGAGGAGCAGTTGCGAGGCGCCAAACGGCGGTAGCCGCCGGGGTGCTGCGGTCATGCCGCGCCACGGGATCGGCGCGGCCCCACAAGGGTGGTGCCGCTGAGCAGGTCGCTACCGCTGGCCCGGGTTGGCTCTGGGTACCACGCAGGTGTTCGTCGAGGCCGAGGCCCCGCGGGTCCGGCCCGATACTGACGGAACAGGCCAGCGATCCGGAGCAGGTAGCGGATTGCGGCCCGGGACCGACCGACCCGTGCGGTACGCTCGATACCGCATGCGAGGTGTGGTGATGGCGACGCTGCGCGACCTCCTGGCCAGCCTCCACGAGCTCGACAGCGCCGGGGAGGTCAAGGCCACGTCGGTGCGCATGCCCGAGGCGCTGCGCCACGCCGTCGCGATCGCAACCGAGCTTGGGATGGCCGAGTCGTTCACCGCTGCGACCAACCAGGCGTTGGCGATGCGCGTTCGCGCGTTCGCGCGGCAGCAGGCTCTGGCGACTCACCTCGCCCAGTTCCCACACGACCAGCCCGAGCTCCAAGCGGTGGTGCGCCGCCGAGTCGCCGGTACCGACCACCCCGCCGCACGTCACGATCAACTCACGGTCACAGCTGCCCGGCGGTATGCGCAGCGGTATCCGGACTGGGCTGCCTCGGGAGCGGTCGACCACGCCGTTGACCAGGTGCTGGAGCTGGTCGAGCTGCTGGTTGAGCTGTCGGTCCCGGCAGCCTCAGCTTGATGGCGGCGCCCGTGCGTCATCTGGTGCTGGACAACGAGGCGGTCTCTGCCCTGCTGGCCACCGCATCGAAGCACGCCAAGCGCGCCCAGGTCCTCGAGGCGATCATGGCCGCCAACGGCCGCACGCTCGTGCCGACCGCGGTGCGGTGCGAAGCGCGGTGGGATCGCACGCAGCAGGCGTCCGCAGCCGCCAACCTGCACGTCA
>SLLJ01000208.1 GCA_007134165.1 Nitriliruptoraceae bacterium
CCGACAGGTGCTCATGCACGTCGTGGGGGCGGTAGCGCAGCTCGGAGGCGTCCCCGGCGGTGTCCCGAGCGGGCATGCCAGGCGCCTGGTTGGCGATCATGAAGGCCCGCCCGGCCGTGATCGTGGGGAGCGCAGTCGGGTCGAGTTCGGAGGCCACGGTCGGGTGGCGCAGGGCGACCAGGTCCGTGACTACCGGCTCGTCGCCGAGCAGCAGTTCGGCCTCCCCGCGCTCCAGGCACCCGCGCAGCCGCGCGGCGATCGGCTGGGTGGGGGAGCGAACCAGGGAGGAGTCGACCTGCAGCAGCCCCGTGCGGTAGCCCGCCGAGGCCTGGGCCCGGATCTCCTCGGCCACCGACGCCGAGGTGCCGCCGGGCAGTCGGGCGTCGGTGATCATGACGATGTCGTAGCGACGCACCACGGGGGGCTCCAGCGCTCGGGGGCACGCCGTGCGATGCTAGGCGCTGGCATCCAGCGACCGGATCGGGGGGCGTTCTGGGCGTCGTCCTGGGATCCGCACGGTGGCCCGACGGCGGGTGCCCATGCGCCAGACAACCAGGCGTCCCGCCGGTCGAGGGGACCCGGGTCGCTGACCGGTACCTTCCCGCGGCCGTGCTCGATTCGAGGTGGAGGTCGTCATGCCTGACCACGGGGTCTGCCGGATCCCGCGCCGAACGGTCGTGCTCGTCCTGCTCGTGGCGCTGCTGGCTGCGCTGGGCGCGCCGCCCGCCGCTGCGGTCGACGTCCGTCAGCACTCCACCAGCCGGATCCTGGCCGACCTCTCCCACCAGCGGCTGGAGGTCCGGCTCAACGACGGGCGGGTCGCCCGCGGTGACGTGCTGCGCTTCCGTGAGGACAGCGACCGCATCACGCTGCGCCCCCGGGCAGCCGAGGCGACGATGGTCGGGCTGACCCGCATGCAGCTGTTCGCCGACCGGGAGTTCGCGCGCGGCAGCCTCGCAGGCATCAACGGCGGCTACTGGCTCAACCGGCCCAGCGGCGTGCCCAACGGCCTGTACGTCGAGCGCGGCCGGGTCCACGCCGGCGATTCCGCCAACCGCAGCGGAGGACCCATCGGCCGCGGCGTGGTTGGCATCCAGCACTCGGGTCGGCTGGTCATGGACCGCCTGTCGGTGGCGCTGAGCCTGGAGCTGCGCGACGTGGCCGGCCGTCCGGTCCACCCGGTCGACGAGATCAACCGGCAGGTGCGCACCTCACGGGATGGCACCGCGCCGGTGACCGGCGAACTTCTCGTCTACGACGATCGCTACGGGACCTCGGTCGCCGTGCCCGAGCGCGCCACCGCGCTGATCGTCGAGGACCTGCCGGCCACGACCAACGCCACCGTCGAGGGGCAGGTGCTCGAGGTGCGACAGCCGGCGGCCGGCTCCTGGCTCAGCGTGCCCGCGGGCCGCACGCTGGTGCTCGCCTACGGCAGCCGCCAGCGCGACCTCGCCGCCGTGCAGCCCGGCCAACGGGTGCGGTTGCGCACCATCGTGCGCCCGTACGCCTCGGCGGGTGAGCTGTGGGACTCGCTGGCCTCGGCCATGCCCGGTGGGCCGCTGCTGGTCCGCGACGGGCGCCGCCAGTCGGTCAACGACTGGCGCCAGGAGCGCTTCAGCGAGGCGCACCTGACCGGCCGCCAGCCGCGCACCGCGATCGCCCGCCGGACCGACGGGACGGTACTGCTGGTCACTATCGACGGTCGGCGCCCGGGCTGGTCGGTGGGCATGACGCTGATCGAGCTGTCCGAGACGCTGCTGGCGCTCGGGGCGGTCGAGGCGCTCAACCTCGACGGGGGTGGCTCGACGACCATGGTGGTCGGCAACCAGATCCGCAACCGGCCCAGCGAGGTCGGGCGCAGCGTCGCCAACGGCTTCTTCCTCACCGCCCCGCCGCCTCCCCCGCCCCGCGAGTTGGCGGTGGCCTGTCCGGCCGGCACCCCGACCGCCGGCTTCCGCGACACCGGGGGCAACGTGCACGCGGCGGCGGTGGACTGCCTGGCCTGGTGGCGGGTGACCACCGGGGTGACCTCCACCACCTTCGCCCCCGACCTGCCGGTGCGCCGCGACCAGATGGCATCCTTCCTCGCCCGCTGGATCGACGACGTCGAGGCTCGCGGACAGAGCGCGGCGAGCCTGCCGGCGACCAGCCCGCTGCGCTTCGCTGACGTCGATCCTGCCAGCCCTCACGCCCCCGCGATCGCCCGGCTCGCGGCGGCCGGCATCATCGAGGGTCGCAGCGCCACCCGCTTCCACCCCGCCGAGCCGGTGACCCGTGCCCAGACCGCCTCGCTGCTGCGCCGGACGCTGGATGCCGTGCGCGGCGCGCCGCTGCCCCCGGCGCCCGACACCTTCGTCGACGACAACGGCAGCGTGCACGAGCCGGCGATCGACGTGCTGACCGGGGTCGGGATCATCGCCGGGGTCGGCGGTTTCGCGTTCCGGCCCGACGATCCGGTCAGTCGCGGTGCGATGTCCTCGCTGCTGATGCGGGCCACCGACCTGCTCGTCGAGGAGGGACGGGTCCCGACCCCCGGCTGACACCTGCGCCGCGCCCGGCTCAGGCCTGCAGCATCGTGTGGTCGAGGCCCGCCACCTCCTCGCCGGTGAACGCCACCTCGGGGTCGTAGGTGTGGTCACCGTGGCGCACCCGCACGTAGCCGTAGCGGTGGCCCGAGTACACGCTGCCGCCCGTCAGGTGCACGGCGCGGACCAGTTCGGTGTCCACGGCCCGGGGCACGTGCCGCCAGCGCACCGCGCGCAGCGTTGCGGTGGGCATCAGCAGCGTGCCGCCTGGCAGATGGTCCTCGAAGCACTCTTCGCCGCCCGGTCCGGGGCGCAACGTGACGTCGCGGTCTTCGGCGTAGACGGCGTGGACCCGGCGGCCGACCAACTCCGCTCCGCTGTGATGCAGGGCCAGCAGTTGGTCGCCGAGGTGGTCGGGGCCGTAGCGGTCGTCGTCATCCACCTTCGCGCAGTACGCGCCGGTGGCCAGGTCGAGCCCAGCGTTGAGCACCGCCCCCAGCGGCCGGTCGGCGCTCACGCGCTGCACGCGGGTGACGCCCGGCAGACCTTCGGGCAGCGGTGCGTCACCGTGGGGCAGCAGCAGCAGTTCGACCTCCACGTGGCGCTGGGCGGCCAGATCGGCGGTGACCGCGGCCAGGCGGTCGGGTCGGCGGGAGGGCAGCAGCACGCTGATGCGCTCGTCGGGCGCGGTGTCGATCCCCAGTGCCCCGACCACCGCCACCAGCGCCGCGCGGGTGGAGTGGTGGCGCTGCACGTGGCGGCGCAGCCGCACCGACAGCCGGTGGCGACGCTCGTCATCGGCCAGCAGCGCGGCGAGCAGGTCGGGCAGCTCGCCGGCGTCGTCGACCAGCAGGTCGGGCTCGGCGCCGCTGCCCGTCAGCGCCGCCGCCCACCAGGCGTCGGGGCCGGTGACCACCAGCGCACCGGCCGCCAGCGCCGCCAGTGCCAGCTGCCGCTGGTCGGGCGCGAG
>SLLJ01000494.1 GCA_007134165.1 Nitriliruptoraceae bacterium
CCCACATCGGCGGCGAAACCAGCCACCTCCGCGGACGCGGCAGCCGAAAGCTGAGCGCACAACGCTGCGCAACCAGCGCTCCAAAGCGCTTCCGCGGAAGCGGCAGCGTGCGCAGACCGCAGCTCCTGCTGCGCTGGCCGCCCCAACCGTGCCGGGGAGCAGGCCATCCACGCACGTGGCGTACACAGACGGTCACTGATGACCGGATGGGTACGCCACGTCGCCCAGCGTGGAGGATGCGGCGTACGCAGACGGTCACTGATGACCGGATGGGTACGCCGCATCAGCAGGGGCAGGGACCGCGACACGGCAGGCACCGAGGCACGGCAGGCACCGCGGCGCGGCAGGGACCGCGGCACGGCAGGCACCGAGGCACGGCAGGGCCGGGGCCGGAGCACGGCGAGCAGGTCGAGCGGTTGCGCAACGAACGTCACCGGGGGGCGTCCGGGCGCTCGACGCGCCGCCGGCGGTGATGGAGCGTTGCCACCGAGGAACGTCCAGCATCTTGGACGAACCGCGGCACCAACGGCCGCACGGCGAGCTCGGCGGTGGCAACCGCGACTCCACCGCCGCCCGTCCAGGGTGTGCCGCGGCGCCGAAAGCGAGACAGCATTTCGCCCTGCCGACCATCATTCGAGAGTTCTTCGTGTCCGACGAGCCCGTCCTGCGCATCGGTGAGGTCGCCCGCCGTACCGGGGTGACCGTCGCCACGCTGCGCGCATGGGAGCGACGTTACGGCCTGCTCGACCCCCACCGCACCGATGGGGGCCACCGGTTGTACCGCGAAGTCGACGTGGAGCGGGTGCGCAGCATGTCGCGGCTGCTCGACGAGGGCTGGTCCGCTGCAGCAGCTGCCCGTGGGGTGCTCCGCAAGCCGGCCGAGGTCGTCGAGTTGCGGCCGGTATCCGGCAGCGCGGACGCAGCCGCCGACCTCATCGGCCGCCTCGAGCGGGCGGTGGACGCGTTCGATGCCGGGGCGGCCGATGCGGTCGTTGACGACACCTTCGCCCGACTCCAGGTGCCCAGCGCGCTCGAGGAGGTCCTGTTGCCGGTGCTGCGCCGGGTGGGCGAGGGCTGGCAGGACGACCCCCGGGTCATCGCCCGCGAGCACTTCGCCTCCAACACGCTGCGCCCGCGGCTCCAACGTCTGCTTCGCGGCCACTGGCCGGCGGGCACCCGATCGCTGCTCGCCGCTGCCCCCGAGGGCGAGACCCACGACCTCGGACTGCTCGCTGGGGCCGCCGTCGCCGTCGATGCCGGCTGGCAGGTGCACTTCCTCGGCGCGGACACCCCGACCGCCGCCCTGGAACGCAGCGCGGCCCAGCTGCGGCCCACCGTCGTCATGGTGGCCTCGATGTTCCGGGAATACGCCGAAAGCTTCCTCGCCGACCGGCCGAGCTTCTCCACCGGCGCGGTCGTGCTCGGCGGCCCCGGGTTCGCACCGGCCGACGCCATGCGGCTGCCCGGCGCGATCGTGCACCAAGGGGCGATCCGCGACCTGGCCGAGACCCTGGAGCAGGCCGCCGCCGGCAGCAGCGGGGTGGGCTGACACCGACCGTAGCGACCGTCAGCGATCGAGCCGGAAGCGAACCCGCACGTGGGTGTGGTACTCCGCGATCTCGTTGTCGCGCACCACCGCCGAGGTGTCGAGCACGTCGAAGCCCTCGACACCGCGCAAGGTGGTGGTCGCCTCGTTCAGCGCCTTGTGGGCCGCGTCCCGCCAGGACTCGGTGGACACACCGACCAGGTCGATGGTCTTGATGACCGCCATGTGGTACTCCGATGCTCGGTTGCGAGCCGGTTCAGCGCAGGAACAGCGTGATCGACATCCCCATGATCATGCCCACGGCCGCGAACACGGTCGCCGGCATGCCCAGCCGGCTGCCCTTGACGTGGGCGACCAAGCCGAAGGCCATGCCCAATGGTCCGGCCAGCGCCGCCAAACCGGTCACGATCGCCGCCAGCCCGAGCAGCGCCCCGATCAGCGCCAATGGCAGCGCGAAACGCGGAGAGGCCTCGATCGGCGCGAACGGATCGTCGGGTTGCCGGCTCACCGCACCACTTCCGTCGGGAACGTCGGTGAGGCTAGCGCCCGAACCCGCCAGAACCCGCTCGAACCCGCCCGGACCCGCCCGGACCCGCCCAGACCGGTAGCGTCACCGACCCGGCACCGCGCGTAAGGAGACCACCATGGGACGCCTGTCGATGAGCCGCGAGGAACTGGACACCTTCCTCGACGAGGAGCGGGTGCTGCGCCTGGCGACGCTCGACGACGACGGCTGGCCGGCGGTGGTGCCGGTCTGGTTCGTGTGGCACGACGGGACGATCTGGGTCTGGAACCTCAACCGCGCCAAGCGCACCGCCCGGCTCGAGGCCGGCACCCGGTGCGCGTTCGTGGTCGACGGCGGCACCGAGTACGTCGAGCTGCGAGGCGCGTCGGGCCGGCTCGACTACGCCTTCGTCGCCGACGAGGAAGTGCCCCTCGAGGTCCGGGTGGGCTTCTCACGCAAGTACTTCGGCAGCGACGAACCGCTGCAGCCCGCCGACCACCACACCTGGCTGCGCATGGAGCCCACCACCCTTGCCAGCTGGGACTTCCGCAAGCAGTACGGGGGCTGAGGCCCCGCCACCTCGACGTTCAGCGGCGCAGGATCTTCAGCGCGCTTCGGGCCGCATGGTGGCCGCACAGCCCGTGCACCCCGGCACCCGGTGGCGTCGACGACGAGCACAGCAACAGGCCCGGGATCGCGGTGCGGTAGGGATCCACAGCGGGACGCGGACGGGCCAGCAACTGGCCCGGATCGGTCGCCCCCCCAGCGATGTCCCCACCGACCAGGTTGGCGTTGAAGGCCTCGAACTCGGCTGGACCGGTGACGTGCCGGGCGACGACCCGCTCGCCGAAGCCGGGAGCGAAACGCTCGATCTGCGCCTCGAGCCGTGCGGTCACGTCCCCGGCGTACCCGTGGGGAACGTGGGCGTAGGCCCAGATCGGCACCACCCCGTCGACCTCGCGGGACGGGTCGGCGACCGCCGGCTGCGACACCAGCACATAGGGGCGCTCGGGCATCCGCTCGGCATGCACCGCGCGCTCGGCGGCAGCGAGTTCCTCGAAGCGGCCGATCAGGTGCAGCGTGCCCGCCCGCCGTGAGGCCTCGTCGGTCCAGGGCACCCCACCGCGCACGGCGTAGTCGACCTTGAACGCGGCCGGTCCGTACCGCCAACGGCGGGCACGGCGCCGGGCCCGCTCGGGCAGCCGCTCACCGGTGAGGTGGGCCAGCCCGGTCGGGGTGAGGTCGAGCAGGGCGACCCGGCAGCGCGGCAGTTCGGCGAGGTCCTCGACCCGGTGGCCGGTGACCACCTCGCCACCGAGGTCCTCGAGCAGTCCCACCATCGCCTGCCAGATCGCCGCGGAACCACCGCGGGCGACCGGCCAGCCCGCGACGTGCCCGGCCGCACCCAGCATCAGCCCGATCGAGGCGGTCAGCGG
>SLLJ01000467.1 GCA_007134165.1 Nitriliruptoraceae bacterium
ACGGTGATCAGCAGCGGGTTGCCGCGCTCGAACATCAGCTCGGGCAGCATCACGAAGGTCAGCAGGGTGCCGACCATCAGGCCCGTGAACGCCAGCAGCACCAGCCGCATCGCACGGTTGGCGAGGAACCCGAGACCGATCAGCACCTCGACGCCTCCGAGCACCCGCACGAACAGCTCCGGGTCGAACAGATAGATCGTCCCGACGATCAGCTCGGTCGCCGGCGTGTAGTCGATGATCTTGAGGATCCCGAACCAGACGAACAGCACACCGAGCACGATGCGCATCAGCGGCACGCTGGTCCGTCGCAGCCACGACACCAGCAGACGATCGGCGTGGTCGAGCAGCGCGGCAGTGCGGCCGAGCAGGCCACCGGTGCGACCATCGGCGGTGCGGCTCCGGGGGTGACCCCGGGCGTCGGGACGGGGTGAGGGACCAGGCATCGTTGGGCTCCGATCGTCGGGGGGGCGGACGGGCGGTCAGCCATCAGGGCTCACCGGGTGGGCGGGCTCGGGTCGGGCAGACCGGCGGTCAGGCGCGGCAGCAGCGCCTTGCCAGCCTCGACGACGAGGAAGATCGCGGCGGACGCCGCCACCGTGACGGCCCAGCCGCCGGCGGTCAGTGGCGCCGAGCCGAACAGCGTGTGCATCGTCGGCGCGTAGACGAACAGTGCCTGCAACCCGAGCAGCGCGGCGACCGACAGCCACACGACCCGGTTGCCGACCAGCGACTCGCGCCGCAGGCTCGTGCCCCGCAGGTTGCGGCAGCTGAACAGGTAGGCGACCTGCCCCATCGCCAGCATGGTCACGGCCATCGTCTGGCGCTGCGCGGTGTCGACTCCCTGGTTTCGGGCCAGGAAGTACACCGCGAGCGTCGCCCCGCCGATCAGCAGGGAGGCCAGCACGATCTTGACCACCGACGCGCGCTCGATCAGCGCGGCGCCGGGCAGCCGCGGGGGGCGGCGCATCACGTCGGGCTCGGCCGGCTCGAAGGCCAGCGCCAGCGACAGCGTCACCGCCGCGATGAGGTTGACCCACAGGATCTGGACCGGCTCGAGGGGCAGCGCGAGCCCGAGCACCACCGCGGTGAGCAGCACCAGCGACTGCGCGCCGTTGGTGGGCAGCAGGAACACCACCGACTTCTGGATGTTGTCGAAGGTGCGCCGGCCCTCCTCGACCGCCCGCTCGATGGTGGCGAAGTTGTCGTCGGCGAGCACGATTTCGGCGGCCTCCTTGGTCGCCTCCGTGCCCTTGATGCCCATCGCCACCCCGACGTCCGCGCGGCGCAGGGCGGGCGCGTCGTTGACGCCGTCGCCGGTCATGGCCACCACCTCGCCGTTGGCCTGCAGGGCCTCGACGATGCGCAGCTTGTGCTCGGGGCTGACCCGGGCGAAGGTGTCGTAGCGCTCGACGAGCTCACGCAGCTGCTCGTCGCTGGCCGCGTCGAGCTCACGACCGGTGATCGCCCGGGTGGCGTGCCCCTGCGAGCTCGGGTCGTCGGGGTCGATGATGCCCATCTCCCGGCCGATGGCGGTGGCGGTGCCCGCGTGGTCGCCGGTGATCATCTTCACGCGGATGCCGGCCTGCTTCGCCTCGGCCACGGCCGCGATCGCCTCGGGGCGTGGGGGGTCGAGGATCCCGACGATCCCGACCAGCACGAGCTCGTCGAGGTCGTCGAGCGCGAGCTCGGCACGGTCGGGCTCGGCGGCCCGCTCGGCGGCGGCGAGCACCCGCAGGCCCCGGGCGCTGAGCTCGTCCACGCGGGCCTCCCAGGCGACGCGGTCCAGCGCCCGTGGCCCGCCGTCGTCGCCGCGCTCGGCCACGCACCGCTGAAGGATGCGGTCGGGCGCGCCCTTGACGTGGATGCGGCGCCGGCCGTCGCCGAGCTGGTCGAGGGTGGCCATCAGCTTGTGCTCGGACTCGAAGGGCACCACCGCGCGGCGGACCATCCCGTGGGTGACGGCGCCGAGCTTGCCTGCCAGGGTCAGCAGGGCTCCCTCGGTGGGCTCGCCGACCACCTGCCAGCGGCCCTCGTCGACCGTGAGCGCGGCGTCGTTGGCCACGGCGTTGACCGCCACCAGCGCCGCCAGGTCGGGGTCGGTGTCGAGGTGAGCCTCCCGCTCGCCGGCCAGCACCCGGCCCACGGGCTCGTAGCCCACCCCTTCGACGGTGTAGGCACGCTGCGGCGTGACCACCTGCTGGACGGTCATCTCGTTGCGGGTGAGCGTGCCGGTCTTGTCCGAGCAGATCACGGTGACCGACCCGAGGGTCTCCACCGAGGTGAGGTTGCGGGTGATGGCGTTGCGGCGGGCCATGTGCTGCACGCCCCGGGCCAGGGTGATGGTCACCACCGCCGGCAGCCCCTCGGGGATGGCGGCGACCGCGAAGGCCACCGCCGCGGTCAGCAGCAGGAACACCTCGAGGTCGTGCACCGCTCGGCCGAAGATCAGCATGGCCACCGCGACCGCGAGGATCAGGCGCGACAGCAGCGTGCTGAACCGGCGGATCTGCTGCTCGAGCGGGGTGGACAGGTCCTCCACCTCGTCGATCATGGCGCTGATGCGACCGATCTCGGTGTCGGCGCCGGTGGCGGTGACCACCCCGGTTCCCCGCCCGCCGGCAACCAGGCTGCCGGAGTAGGCCATGCTGAACCGGTCGCCGATCCCGGCCTCGTCGTCGACCGGCGCCACCTGCTTGGACACCGCGTCGGACTCGCCGGTCAGGCCCGACTCCTCGGTGCGCAGCTCCGCGACCTCGAGCAGGCGCAGGTCGGCGGGCACCCGGTCGCCGGAGCGCAGCCGGACGACGTCACCGGGGACCAGCTGCGCAGCGTCGAGCTCGACCCAGCCGCCGTCGCGCCGGACCTCGGCGCTGGCCGACAGCAGCGAGCGCAGGCCTGCCAGGGCCCGCTCGGCGCGGCCCTCCTGGAGGAACCCGATCACGGCGTTGGCCACGGCCACCGCCAGGATCACGCCGAAGTCGACCCACTCGCCGAGGATGGCCTTGAGCAGCGCCGCGGCCAGCAGCACGTAGACCAGCACGTCGTTGAAGTGGCGGACCAGCCGCAGCCACACCGGGTCGGGGGCGGTCTCGGGCAGCCGGTTGGGGCCGACGCGCTCGAGGCGCTTGGCCGCCTCGTCGCTGGACAGCCCGTCGGCGTCGACGTCGAGGTGGTCGAGCACCGCGTACCCCGGCTGGGAGTGCGCGGCCACCTCGGCGGTTGGCGGGCCCCCACCGTGGGGGCCGGAGGGGTCTTGGAGGATTGTGCGCATCATGGCCTCCTTTCGGATCGGGTCGGGCGGGGTCAGGTCAGTCGAAGGTCCACAGCGCGAGCACGAGCACTCCGGCCAGCAGCGCGACCATCGAGCCACCGACCGGCCAGCGGGTCAGCCGGTCCTCGAGCCGGTCCAGGCCGGTGTCCCGGCGGGCGATCCAGCCGGTGGCCCGGCGGGCCGCCATCGCGCGGCGCTCCTG
>SLLJ01000331.1 GCA_007134165.1 Nitriliruptoraceae bacterium
CCCGACCAGCGCATCGCCTTCGACGACGTGTCCGAGGGCAGCACCCACGACCACGCCATCCAGGCACTCGCCGCCGCCGGGATCACGCTTGGTTGCGCCGAAGGAAGGTTCTGCCCCGCCGACCCGGTGCGACGTGACCAGATGGCCTCGTTCCTTGTCCGTGCCCTGGGCCGGTAGCCGCCGACCAACCGGCGCCCGGGATCCCACGGCCATGCGGCCTCACGGTCCCGGCGCCGCCCTTCGTCAGCCGCCGGCTGGTCTTGGCGGCGACGGCCCCGGTGGCTGGAGGCAGGCAGTTCCGGAGGGCCTGCCCAGGTCCGGGGGCGACCTCGTCACCGTTCGGCTCCACCGACGACCCACGGCGTAGCGCCGTGCCATGGGGGGCTGGCCTGCTCGAAAGACCCGGACGATCAGCCAGCGCGAACTGCTCGACGACAGCGGCGCCATCAGCCGCGCGCTCGACCGGGGCGAGGCGTTCGGGATGACCCGGAACGGCATTCCGGCCGGCGAGTTGCACCGGTCCCGGAGCCGCTCCGTGCATCGCGACGTGCTGATCGAAACGCTCGGCAGCGTGCCCGCGATCGATGCGGGACGGTTGCGTGCGGAGGTCGGTGCTGTGCTCGCCCAGGACATCGACCCCCGAGCATGAGCACCGGGGACTCGCCCGTCGTGACCCAGTGGTTGCTCGACACGTCGGCGGTTGTCGCCCTGGAGCCGGTGGCGTCCGAGCCACGCTGCTCGGAACCCACCATCGCGGCGGTGACGCTGGCGCGGTTGGCCCGGGTGCTCAACACGCCGCCACGGCCCGGTCTTGGCCGGTCGCTGCGGTTCACCACGGTCCGGGAGCCCCGGACGTCGTTCGGGACGGTCGGAAGCTCCGCGCGATAGCCCTCGACGAGATCACCCCGATCACGGCGCAGCCTGCCTGGCCACCGCCAGTCGGCCAGCACTCGGGCGCGGTCCGCAGGATCGGGCTCGTCGTCCCGCCGGCGCAGCGGGACCAGGCCGTCGGGTGCGGCCAGGACCTGCCGCGTCTGCACCTTCGAACAGCGCCCGCCCCCACCCGGGAACCCAGCCCCGTCCGATCACGGCAGGGTCAGGCTCGGTGCTCTCAGGCCGGCGACGCACGACACGTCGGGGGCGACCCCGGGGTCGTCGAGGAAGCCGGCGACCAGGTCATCGATGCAGTCGTCCTCCAGCACCGTGCTGTGCGACAGGTTCGCGGCCACCGCCACGGTCGCGTTGGTCAGGTCGCGTGCGGCGAGCTGTGCCAGCGAGGCCGGGGTGATCGGGTCGAAGACTCCCGACAGCAGCAGGGTCGGGACGTCGCTGACCGCCGGCTGCTGCTCCCGGGCGTCGGCGACGCCGGTGTCCCATGCCGGGCAGATGAACTCCGGACCCTGCACCACCCCGGAGAACAGCGCCTCGAGCAGCAGGGCGTCGACCCCTGCGGCCGCCAGGTCGTCGATCGCCACCTCGACGCGGTCGAGGTCGGTGAAGGGATGCTCTTCCCGGCACTCGATCGCGTGGAAGGCGCCGCTGCTGTCGGCGGCCGGGTCGAGCCGTCGTGCCGCTGCCCGCGTGACGGGTCGCACGCCGCCACCCTCGCCCTCGAGCACGTCGATGGCGTCGTCGATCTCCCCCTCGACGACCTGCAGCAGGGCGTAGGGGATGTCCACGACCCGGTCCATGTCGTACATCGCCTCGAACACCAGGTCGAAGAGATCGATGTGGTCGACCGGCGAGCTGGGATCGTCGGCAACGGCGGCGAGCGCCTCGGCCAGCAGTCCATCGAGGTCGCCGTAGGCCTCGGAGCAGCCAGGTTGCGACGCACAGGCCGCCGCGATCGCATCGATCGCGGCCAGGGCGTTGTCCACATAGCCCTCGTAGGCCGGTACCGCGTTCGGCGGGTACACCCCGTCGAGCACCACGCTGCGCACCCCTTCGGGATGGTCGCGCAGGAGCACCAGTCCGAGCCGTGTGCCATAGGACGCCCCGAACAGGTTCCACTCGTCGAGGTTCAGTCCCAGCCGCAGCGAGGCGAGGTCGGCGGCGTTCTCCGGCGTCGAGTAGGCGGCGATCGGGATGCCCTCACTGACCAGCCGGGCATGACAGTCGTCGGGCTCCTCACGCTCGTCGTCGCAGGCCAGGGTGGGCTCGGAGTATCCGGTCCCCCGCTGGTCGATGAGGATGAGGTCCCGCTCGGCGAGCAGCGGGTGGTCCGGCCAGTCGTCGGCCTGCCAGGACCAGTGCTCGGCGAGCGACACGCCGCCCGGCCCTCCCTGCAGGAAGACCACCGGGTCGTCCCGGGGGTCGGCTGCGGGCGTGCGCAGGACCGCGACGGCGAGGTCGATGGTGTCGTCGCTGAGTCCGGTCCGGGACTCGGGGACCGTCAGCACCCCGCAGTCGACGTCGAGTTCCACCTCGACGTCCATCGGGCAATCGACCCACGCGAAGCCGAAGGTGCCCAACCCGGCCACCTCCCCGCCACGGCCGCCGGCACGGGACGCATCGCCGTCCTCGTCGTCGAAGCCGTCGTCGAAGCCATCGTCATCGTCGAAGCCATCGTCATCGTCGTAGTCGTCGTCGACCTCGAAGTCGTCCTCGAAGTCGTCGTCGAAGTCGTCACAGGCGGAGGCCACCAACGACAGCACGAGCAGGATCACGAACAGCCGACGCACGCGCATGTGACTCCCTGACCGCCCGAAGAATCGGATGGGACCCTGCTCGAAGACGTACCCATGACCAACGAACCGCAACCCTAGACGACCCCTCGCGGGTCAGGTCATCGGATCCCGAGAGCAAACCCCCGGTTGACGCTGCGCGAAGGCCGCGGGCAACGACCCGGCTGCGGGCGTCACGCTTCGCGATGTCGCACTCGTCGGCAGCGAGCTCGGAAGCCCTGACAGCGTCCACGCTCGCGGCAGCAACGGCCACGGCGCCGATCGACCCGGTCACCGCGACCTGCGGTTGCTGCCCTGGCCCGTGACCCCCGCACGCCGCAGCATCCCGTCGGCGCACTGGGTGGGGTTGCGCCGGCCCTCAGTCGCCCGGACCACCTCGAAGTCAGGCTCACCACCGGCCAGCCGGACCCGCACGAAATCGCCGGCCCGCGCATCGGTGGACTCGGACGCCTCATCCACGACGAGGCGGATCACCTGCTCGGCCTGCAGGGCACCGGTCATGCGCCGGCCGGCGCCCAGCAGGCGGTCAAAAGTGGGGCCGTCGACGGGCCCGGATCCCGCATACACCACCACACTGCCCAGACCACCGACCGCCCGCTTCGAGGTCCACCGACGCACGCCGACGCCGATCGCCAGCAGCCCGGCCGCTACGCCGGGCGCCAGCCACGGAAGGCCGAACCGGTCGGAGGACGAGCGCGGCTCCTCGACATCGAGGTGCCTCAGGTTTTCGAGCGCCCGGGCGGAGATCCGCTGGTCAGTCCGGACCGGGTCGAACCGCACC
>SLLJ01000053.1 GCA_007134165.1 Nitriliruptoraceae bacterium
CCGTGATTTCGATCGCCGGGTCCATACGCCGCTCCCGCCCATAACAGCACGGCGGTTATCGCCCGGTCGGGTGGGCGGCAGCACGGGGCCCCGGGATGTTGAGATCGCGGCCTGGGTTGGCGTCGCGCCGTTCAAGACCCCTGGCTGCCCGCGGCCTCCGACAACCCCCACTTCTGCTGCTTCATAGTAGCGTTGGGTACTGCTAAATAGTACGCTGAGCTGCGATGGAGCAGGAGCTTCCGTGAAACTGTCGCCGTTCGACTACACCGGCCCGCTGCCTGCCGAGCGGGTCACCGGGCGCGATGAGCTCGTCGACGATCTCATCGAGCGTGTCACCGCGCGGCGCCCCACGGCGCTGCTCGGCCCTCGACGGTTCGGGAAGACCTCCGTGCTGACCAAGATCGCCGCGGACCTGACCGAGATCACGACCGTCACGATTGACCTGATGCCGGTCCAGTCGCCCCACGATGCCGTCCGGGCGCTCATGGCGGCGCTGCTCGACGCCGACGCGGTCGTCGCCGCACAAGCCGAGTCGATCTCCGCCACACTCGGCTTCAACATCGCGGTGCTGCGAGGTGAGCTGCGCGCGACCCGACGATCACAGCAGCCCGACCCGACGGTCGCGTTCAGCAACCTCATCGACACGCTGGTGAAGGTTGCACTCGACCGGCCGACGCTGATCGTGTTCGACGAGTTCCAGCAGATCGCAGCGATCGACAACGGCACAGCCGTGCTCCGCACCGCACTGCAACACCACTACAAGGACGTCGGGCTGCTGTTCGCGGGGTCGCAGCCGTCGGCGATGCGCGACATCTTCGCCAACCCCACGCAGCCGTTCCTGTTCCAGGCCGACATCGTCGAGATCGGTCCGCTCTCTCTGGGCGCCGTCGTCGACCTGATCGCTGACGGGTTCCGGCGCACCGAGCGGACCCCCGGTGCTGTGGCCTCGCTCATCCACGAGTTCACCGGCGGGCACCCTCTGCGCACGATGCAAGCCGCCCACGCCGCGTGGCAGCACGCCGACGATGACCGCGCCGACCAACGGTGGGGCGAAGCGCTCTCGTCGCTGCGGACCGCGGCCCAGCCGGCAGTCTCGGGACTCTACGAGCAGCTGGCGACCGACCGGCAGAAGGTCCTGCGTCTCGTCGCGTCCGCGCGACCCCTGTTCGGGGTGGAAGCGGATCAGCTGCGTTTGTCGACCGGCGGTGCCCAACATGCCCGCGACCGGCTGCTCGCCGAGGCACACCTGGCCGACCGCAACGGCCAGCTCGCGCTCGTCGACCCGTTCCTTGCCGACTGGCTGCGTCGGGAACGGCCCGTCGGCTAACGCCCGTGCTGACCCGGACGAAGCTCGACTTCTTCCCCACGCAATCACACCGGGGGGCGCCGGCGCGAGTCGCATGCGATTCCTCCGAGTCGGACCAGTCCGACGAGCCCGTAGCGTCCGTGGTTCCAGGCCGTGCGGCAGAGGCCCGAAGTCCGCAACGCCCCAAGTTGTTGCCCACGGTGGTGCCGTGGGGCGCGGTAGGCAGCACTCCTGCCCTGATGCTCCGGGGGGCCTGTGTCAGTCGTGGGGTCGCGACAGGACGGAGGTGAGGAACCAACCGGCGACTCCCGCACCCAGCATGACCACAGCGACCGTGACTGCGAGCCAGGCGCCATCCTCCCCAGAGCCGAACGGCCCGTACACCAGATAGACCGTCGCGCCCGCCCCGATCGCACCAACCGACCCGACGACCGCGTGCGCGGCCGTCACGTTGCCACGAGCGAGCGGTGCCCGTGCGCCCAAGCCTGCGACGAGACCGACCGGTGCACCCATGACAGCGCCGACCAAAGCCGCCGCCCCCACGGCAATCGGAACGACCTCAAGCTCCAGCCCCGGCGCGTTCGCCGACAAGATCTCCAATACGGCCAAGCCGAGCATGAAGCAGGCCCCCAGGGCCGCGCCAGCGACAACGCCGGTCACGACGCTGCGCTCCAGCAGCTTGCTGATCGGTGCCATAGCCACGGGACCCTCCAATCTCTCTTCGGGACGCGGACTGTGCCCCCACTCGAACGTGCGGCACGCTACTTCGCGTGACCCATACGGAAACGTCCGTGTTGCAATCTCGGTCGTAGAGCCGCGAACCACCGTGCTGATGTCGCGGGGCCTGGGCAGGAGCGCGCCTCTACAGCACGTCTCGACGCTCGCGGCCAACCGCCGTGGCCATCGACCACAGGAACACTCCGACCATCGCCACGACGGGCACACCGACAAGGGCCGTCCACCAGCCCACCGGTGTGACGACGGCGACCACCAGTGCCGGCGCGGAAGCGGCGACGCCCACGGCTGCGTAGAAGAGCGGCATCGGATGCCAGGTTCGAGCGCTCCGCCAGGCCAAGAAGAAGTCGATTGACCGCCGCACCCGTCGCGGCGATCCGGATCTCGACGCGCGGTGCAGCACGCCGTAGCCCGAGCCACCTGACCACGACGCGCTGCAGTTCCGGCAGTACCAGGCGGTGTCAGCGCCCGCACCATGGGTGAATCAACGCACGAGTTGCTCACGCCGTGCGGCGGGCCGAGACGCCATCCCACCACACTGTTCGCAGACCTCCGGCTGCGGCCCGCCGAATCGTCGCACCACGGTCCATCCCGTCAACGCTGCCATCATCCGTGCGAGCGGGCATCACCGCAGGCCGACGGTGTCCAACGCGCACAACGCTCGCTATCGCTACCCGCTCGAGACCGATGACGGGCGGCTGACCTCGTGGCCGCAACAGCTCTGAATCCTCACCGCTCGCGTGACATCGCGACGAGCACTACCGCGATCTACTTCCGGGACTCGAAGTCGTTCGGGAGCAGTCCCCACATCGTCATGTCGGTCCGTTCACGGGGCATCCCGCCGGTCGCGCGCAGGACCGCGGCTGACCTGCGGACTCCTTCCTTGCAGAAGCCAAGTCGTTGCGCGACTCGTTGGGACCCGGTGTTCCCACTTGCCGTCTCGAGCTGAAGGCGAGCAAGGCCCACGTTTTCGAACGCCCAGGCACAGACGCGACTCACCGCTGCGGTCGTGATCCCACGCCGCCGCATGTCGGGCGCTGTCCAGTACCCGATCTCGCCCCACCCGTCCTCGACGTCCAGGTGAACGAGGCCCACGTTCGCCACCACGCGGCCATCGACCTCGACCATGAACGTGGCCGGCGTCCCGGCCCTCCACCGCTCATCGGTCGCCTCGATGAACCGTTCGGCGTCAGCCAGCGTGTAGGGGATCGGTACGCGTGTGAACCGTTGGATCGCGGGATCCTGACAGATGCTGGTGATGTGTTCAGCGTCGGCGGCACGGGGGCGACGGAGCACTCCCACGCCGAAGTCGAGTGTCCGGTCCACAACGTCTCCTCACGCCGCCGACGGAAGGCTCCTCGAGCAACCTACCCGTGGCTGCGACGGGTACCCGTCCGCATGTCGACGGTTTGTTCCC
>SLLJ01000243.1 GCA_007134165.1 Nitriliruptoraceae bacterium
CCCGGGCCTCGGGGGCGAGCCGGGTGGTGGGCGTCGACGTCGTGATCGAGACCTCCGGCGCCCCGGCAGCGCTGCACGAGGCGATCGCTGCGGTGCGGGTGGCCGGCACGGTGATCAGCGCCGGGTTCGTGCAGGGCGGGGCGAGCGCGCTGCGGCTGGGGGAGGAGTGGCACCACAACCGTCCCCAGCTGATCTCGAGCATGGGCGTGTGGGATTGTCCCCACCGCGCCCACCCCCGGTGGGATCGGCGCCGGATCGCGGCCACCGCGCTCAAACTGCTCGCCGAGGGTCGCCTGCGGACCGCACCGCTGATCAGTCAGCGGGTGCCCTTCGACCGGGCACCACGCGCCTACTCCCGGCTCGCCGCCAACCCGGAGACCGCGACCAAGGTCCTGCTCGTCTCCTGACCGCTACGCTGTCGGTGTCAGGAGGACAGCGTGGCCACCAAGATCGAGATCCAGGTCCCCGTCGAACGCCAGAAGGCGGCGCAGGCCGCCGGCAACTTCGAACTCGCGGACCTCCCCGGCCGGCTCGCCGAGCCCGACGCCGCGGTGCGCGTGGGCAAGGCCGCCAAGCAGGACAAGGCGCTGAAGGTCGTGCGCTCGCTCAACAGCATCACCAAGCTCACCCCCGGGCAGGTCATCGCCAACTACGGCCGCTCGGAGTCGCGCTGGGCGACGACGTTCCAGAAGCGGCGTGCCGGGGGGGCGGAGTTCCACGAACTGCTCAGCTACGCCCGGCAGATCATCGGGCTGAGCGCCGAGGGCCAGCTGCAGATCTGCCTGATGGGGCACGCGGGCCAGGGCCCGTGCATCCCGCTGTGGGTCCCGCGCGATGAGGTCACTCTCACCGTGCAACCCAACGACATCATCCTGCGCTTCGACGACCTGTCCTTCGACTGGTGAACCCGTCGGGTCCTGCGCGCGGATCCCGGTCCGGCTCCGGTTCCTGCCTGGCGGCCCGGCGAGGCGTATCCCCTGATCACCCGGTCGAGCGTGGCCGCGCGCCAGCGCGGCTTGGTTGACCCACGGAGCTGAGCAGTGGCCGAGCCCGACGCGGACGACGACGAGCGGCTGTTCGCGGTGGTGGGTGTGGCCGAGGGGACCTTCGGCCGGTTCGAGCCCGACACCCCGCCGTTGATCGACGGCCGGGGCCGCGTTCGGCTGTCGTTCAGCCGCGTGGACATGTTCCGCACCTGCCCGCGCCGCTTCCGCTACACCTACGTCGACCGACTGCCGACCCTTCCGAGCCCGGCGTTGTCCTTCGGCAGCTCGATCCACACCGCCCTCGAGGCCTTCTACGACCGCAAGCTGCCGACCATGCCCTCCGAGGAGGAACTGGTCGGGTCGCTGTACGACGCGTGGGACCCGACCGGTTTCGCCGAAGTACCGCGCACCGAGCAGCTCGAGTACTACCGCCACGGCCAGCAGGTGCTGCGCCGGTTCCACCGACGGGTGGCGCCCACCTATCGCCTGCCGGCCGCGACCGAGGCGTGGTTCGAACTGCCGGTCGACCACGAGGCGGTGGTGGTCGGCTCCATCGACCGCGTCGATGTCGACGACGACGGCCGGTTCCACGTCGTGGACTACAAGACCAACCGGCGGGTGCGCAGCCGTGCGCAGGTCGCCGGCTCGCTGCAGCTCGCGATCTACGCGCTGGCCTGCCGGCACCTGTATGGGGCGCTGCCGGCAACGGTCAGCCTCGACTTCGTGGTCGCCGGAGTCGAGGTGCGGGTCCCGATCGAGGAGCTCGACCTCGAAGCCGCCCGCCAGGCGGTGCTCGACACCGCGGCACAGGTCCGTGCCGGCGTGGACCGGCCGGTGCCCGGTCCACGGTGCGGGTGGTGTGACCACCGGGCCATCTGCCCGGCGTGGCAGGGCGAGGGTCCCGAGGTGCTGGGTCGCGCCCACACCGAGCTCACGGCGCTGCGCCGATCGCTGGCGCGCGACGTACGCCGGATGCGCGAGCTCGAAGCCGGGGTGGCCCGGATCGAGGCGGAGCTCGGCGTGCCGCCCGACCCGACCGGAGCCTGAGTCCCGTCCCTCAGCGGCGCGGGCGCGCTACGATCCGGCCCGCAGCGGGCCAGGCGCGCAGCGGGCCGGGAGCGACGCACCAGGAGGGAACCGACGTGGGACAACGGGTCGAGGACACCACCATCATCGCCGCGGACCGCGACACGGTCTGGACGGTCATCACCGACCTCGACACCTACCCGGAGTGGGCCAGCGGAGTGATCGAGACGGAGATCACCGTCGCCAACGACGACGAATCGCCGCACCGCGGCCGTTTCCGGATCGACGCGAAGGTGGCCGAGATCGGCTACCTCATCGAGTACTCCTACGACGACTACGACATCCGCTGGACGCTGATCGAGGGGGACACGATCTCCCAGCTCGACGGGCTCTACGAGCTCAGCGAGAACGGCGAGGGCACCCACGTGCGCTACAGCCTCGAGGTCGACCTCGACATCCCCGTGCCCGGCTTCCTCAAGAAGCAGGCCGCTCGACACATCCTGGAGCAAGGACTGTCGAGCCTCAAACGGCGCTCCGAGGAGTTCGGCTGAACCCATGACCCGTGACGAGGTCGAGTCGGCCTACTTCGCGCTGCTCCGGGCCCGCGAGGAACTCGATGCGCTGCGCCGCTACCAGCAGTATCTGGAGGCCGAGGCGCAACGTCTGCGCCGGGTCCGGGCCGAGGGCGAGGCCCTGGCGACGGAGGTCGATCGCCGCATGCGGCGCGGGTTGGCCCACACCGACGCACCATTGGCGCAGGCGATCGCCGCCCGGCTGGCCGCCATTGACGACGAGCGTCCGCGGCTGCCCGATCGGCTTGCCGCCGCCGAGGCCTTCGTCACCGAGTGCGAGCAGGAGCACGCCGCACGGCGCGGCGATCGCTGAGCCGACCCGCTACGATCTCGGATCGCGACGTCGCCGGCTGCCGGCGCCCACCTTCCTGCCCTTCTCCGCCGCGCGCTGCGCGTCGGGCTGCCCCACGGAGCACCACCCATGCCCACCGGACGTGTCAAGGTCTTCCACGCCGATCGCAACTTCGGATTCGTCGTCAACGACGAGGGCGGCGAACTCTACGTCTCCGGCGACGAGGTGGCTTCGGGGCCGTTGCGCCCCGGCGACCAGATCGAGTTCGAGGTCGCCGACACCGAACGGCGGCGCAAGGCAGCCACGGGGGTGACCGTGACACGCCAGGCTCCGGCCGGCAACCCGGTGGGCCGCACCATGGCCCCGCCACCGACCTGGGACGACCTCGAGGAGCGCGAGCGGCAGCGCCGCATGGCCCGCCGCCGCCGCCGCTGACCCCACCCACCGCCACGAGCAGGGGCGCGCACCGATGGCACCGTTGCTCTCCGCCGCACCCGCCGCGCCGGTCCGTGAGCGTGACGCCGAGACCGAGGACCGTGTCCGGCCCGACGCCCCCTGGGACGTCCTGGTCTGGGACGACCCGGTCAATCTGATGTCCTACGTCGTGTTCGTCTTCCGGCGGGTGTTCGGCTTCCCCGAGCCCGTCGCCCGCAAGCTGATGCTCGAGGTCCACCACCAGGGCCGGGCGCTGGTCGCCTCCGAACCCCGCGAACAGGCCGAACTCTACGTCCAGCAACTGCACGGGTACGGACTGCACGCCACCATGCAGCGCACCTCGTGAGCCGCAGCTTCCGACGCCACGGCCAGAGCATCCGCATGCAGCTCGCGGCCGGGGAGGTCGCGCTGCTGCGCTCGATGCGTGACGGGCTGCGCGCCGTGCTCGAGGACGGCGCGCCCGACGACCCGGTGATCGCGCGACTGTTCCCGACGGCGGTGAGCGACGACCCCGAGGCCGACACCGAGCTGCGCCGTCTGCTGCGCGACGAGCTGCTGACCGCCCGGCTCGCCGCGCTCGACGACCTGCACGAACTGTTCGAGCAGGGGCAGGAGAGCAGGGGCGGGCTGCGGGTGGATCTCGACGCCGAGCAGGCCGTGCTGGTGCTCGGCGTGTTCAACGACCTGCGCCTGGCCATCGGTGCCCGCGTCGGGGTCGAGCACATCGAACGCGAGCAGTTGCCCACCGACGAGGCGACCACCCAGCGTCTGGCGGTGATGGATCATCTCGGGTGGCTGCAGGAGCAGCTGCTCGCGGTGCTCGACCCGCCGTCGGTGCAGGTCCACCTCGACGGCGACGGTCAGGAGCGAAGATGAAGCTGGGAATCGGCGTCAGCGAGGACCTCCCGGTGTCGGTGCAGCAGCGGCTGGCCGCCGACGTCGAGGCGGCCGGGTTCGCCTCGTTGTGGACCAACGAGGCCAGCGGACGCGACGCGCTGCTGGTGTGCCAGGCCTGGGGGGCTGCCACCACCGCCCTCGAGGTCGGCGTCGGGGTGGCGCCGATCTGGACCCGCAGCCCCGCCCAGCTGGCGATGGCCGCCGCCACCCTGCAGGAGGCGACCGGAGGAAGGTTTGTGCTGGGTCTGGGCGTGAGCCACCCGGCGACGATGGGCCGCTGGCACGGTGCCGAGGTCACCCGACCTCTCACCGCGGCTCGCGAGACCCTGACCATCCTGCGCCAGGCCGACGCCGGTACCCCGACCGATCTCGCCGGGCAGGTCCAGTCCTCGCGCCGGTTCCGACTGGCGATCACCCCCCGCCCGCCGGCACTGCGCCTGCACCTCGCGGCGATGGGTCCGCGCATGCTGGAGTTGGCCGGAACGATGGCCGACGGTGTGCTGCTCAACTGGTCGTGCCCGCAGGCGATGGCCGACGCCGGCGCGCGCGTCCGCGCCGCCGCAGCGACGGCTGGCCGTGATCCCGCCGACGTCGAGGTGGCGGCCTACGTGCGGGTGGCGGTGGCCGACGACCCGGATGCGGCCCGCGCGGCCCTGGCCGCCCAGATCGGGCAGTACGCGGCGCTGCCCGCCTACGCCTCGCACTTCGCGCAGCAGGGGCTGGGCGATGCCGTGACCCGAGTCAAGGCGGCACACAAGCAGGGCGCCAACGCCGCCGGGCTCGCCGAGGCGCTCGGCACCCCGGCTCTCGAGGCGCTGGGGTTCGCGGGTACCCCTGCCGACGCAGCCGGCGGGTTCCTCGACGGGCTGCGTGACGCCGAGCTCGACCACGCGGTGCTGCGGGTGGTCGTGGTCGGCGACGACCCGGTCGACGGGGTTGCGGCGGCGATCCGGGCCTTCGACCGGTTCACGGCTCCTCCGGCGTCCTCGGGCCTCGGCGCCGACGCCGGGTGACCCCGTCCACCAGCGCCCGGGCCTCGGGTACCCGGAGCACCACGCACACGCCGAGGTAGGTCAGCCCGCCGACCACCCCGGGCACCACGACGTCGACCAGCGCGCCCTGCACCTGCGGAACGACACGACGCATCACGAAGACAGCGAGCAGGCCGGCGACCATCAGCCGTCCGAGGGTCCCGCCGCCCAGCCGGACCCGGAACCCCCGGCGACGCAGCCGCCAGCGCAGCAGCAGGTACTCCAGCACCGATCCGGCCACCGCACCCATCGCCAGACCGATCGCCCCGAGCCGCAGTTGGTTGGTGGTGGCCTCCCGCAGCGCCGGGTCGACCAGCCGCAGCGCGATCTGCTCGACGTCGTCGGCGGTCCGGAAATTCGCCGGGCGGGACAGGTCGACCACGAGTTGATCGAACAGCAGCATCAGCGGCAGGCCGATCGACAGCGACATGGTCACCCGCAGCGCCGCGATCACGGCAGGGGTGCGCGCATCACCCCCGGCGTAGAGCACCGACTGCAGCAGTCGACTGGCGGTGCTGGGCACCAGCGCGAAGCTGTAGACGACCACCACCGCCCCGACCTGTACGACGGTGGCGCGGTCGAACTCTCCGCGGCCGTACAGCAGCGCGACCAGCGAGCCGCCCAGGACCCAGAACCCGGCCGTTGTGCCCACCACGAAGAACGACCCACGGGCCAGCCCGGCGTCGAGCCGGCGGGTCAGCGCCTCGTGCCCCCGCTCGTCGAGCCGGGACAGTTCGGGCAGTTCGGCGGCGGCCACGCTCATCCCGAACAGCGCAATCGGCAGCAGGTACAGCGTCTGGGCGTAGCCGAGCACCGCGACCGCGCCGACCGCCAGCAGTGAGGCCACCACCAGGTCGAGCAGGGCGGCGACCTGGACCACCCCGCGGCCCAGCACGATCGGCCAGAACGCGGCCAGCACGCGACGGACGTGGGCGGAAGTGGTGTCCAGGCTCAGCCGGATGCGCCCGCCGAGGAGTCGGCGCACGGCGGGCACCTGCACCGCGGTCTGCAGCAGCCCGCCCAGCACGACCCCGACCCCGGCGGCGAGCGCCGGATCGAGCACCGCCGTCGCCCCCAGCCCGATCAGGGAGGCGAGGATGCCGGTGTTCCACAGCACCGGGGCGACATACGACAGGAAGAACCGGCGGTGGGAGTTGAGCACCCCCAGGCACCACGCCGAGATCACCAGGACGCCGATGCCCGGAAACATGATCCGCACCAGCAGCACGGTCAGTTCGAAGCGCTCGCCGACGAACCCGGGGGTCAGCAGTCGGGTCAGCGGACGGGCGGCCAGCACCCCGGTCAGCGTCAGCGCCCCGGCGACCACCAGCAGCAGCCCGAGCACCGCCCCGGCGAGGTGTGCCGCCTCACGCTCGCGGCCCTCGTGCACCAGTCGGCTGTAGCTGGGGATGAACGATGCCGAGAGCACCCCCTCACCCAGCAGGTTCTGCAGCAGGTTGGGGATCTTGAGCGCGGCGCGGAAAGCATCCGCACCGACGTTGGCACCGAGGAAGAAGGCCAGCACCGCATCGCGCACCAGCCCCGACAGGCGCGACAGTCCGATCCCGGCCGCCACCAACGAGGAGTGGCGTCGCAGCGAGGACGCCTCGTCGCTCACGCCACCCACCGCCGGGGCCGCCGACGCAGGCGACCGGCGCCCACCTCGTCGCACCACGCCTCGAAGCGCTCGCGGGGCACCCCGGAACAGGCCAGCTCGTCGAGGTCGTGGGGCAGGGGGACCTCGGTCACCAACCGGGCCAGCTCACGGTACCGCAGTGCCTGCTGCCGGTGGGTCGCGAGCTGGGCGGCCAGCCGTGCGGCACCACGCACGGGCACGTCCCAGTCGGCCGGATCCTCGGGGATGGCCTCGAGGTGGCCGTGGCGGCCGAGCAGCGCCGCAGCGCTGCGCGCACCGATACCCGGCACCCCGGGCAGGCCGTCGGCCGCATCCCCGACCAGGGCGAGCAGGTCGGGGATCGAAGCAGGTGGCACCCCGAAGCGATCACGTACCCCGGCCTCGTCGCGCACCGTGGAGCGCATGCGGTCGACCTGCACGATGCGCTCGCCGGACACGACCTGAGCCAGATCCTTGTCCGGGGTCAGCACCCGGACCTGCTCGACACGATCGACGAAGCGCACCGCGGCGGTCGCCAGGGCATCGTCGGCCTCGAAGGTGTCCATCGACCACACCGCGACACCGATGGACGCCACCGCCTGCTCGACCGGCTCGAGTTGGTCGAGCAGAGCCTCAGGCACGCCGCGGGAGTCCTTGTACCCGGCGAAGCGCTGGTTGCGGAAGCTCTCGATCGGACGGTCGAAGGCCACCGCGAGGTGGGTGGGTGCCTCCTCGGCGTCGTCGAGCAGGGCGAGCAGGGAGGACACGACCCCGACGGTGGCCTTGACGTCTCGACCGTCGGGCGCGCGGCGCGCAGGTCCCGGGGCGTGGTGCGCCCGGAACAGCTCGTAGGTGCCGTCGACAAGGTGCAGGCGCACGCTGGTGACCTCCGCATCCGGGGGGACGCTACCTGCTGCGCTGGTAGCGTCGGAGACGACCCGACGAGCCTGGTGCCCCCTGGAGATCGCACGGTGGAGCGAGCCAGCCCGGTGCTCGCCCCCCCGCCGCGGCCGGTCCCCGCCTCGGCGTGGCTGCTGCCGGATCCTTCGGCCGCCGACGAGGACGGGGTGGTCGGCGTCGGCGCGGATCTCGAGCCCGCGACCTTGGTCGACGCCTACCGGCGTGGGCTGTTCCCCTGGCCGCATCCGGGCCTGCCGATGCCGTGGTTCTCTCCCGATCCTCGGGGCGTGATCACCTTCGACGGCTTGATCGTGCACCGCTCGCTGCGACGCACGCTGCGCCGCTGCGGCTGGCAGATCACCGTCGACCGGGACTTCGCGGGGGTCGTCACCGCCTGCGCGCAGCGGGGGCCGGAGGGCACCTGGATCACCGCGCCCATGGCCCGTGCCTACCGCCGCCTGCACCGGCTGGGGTGGGCGCACAGCGTGGAGGTGTGGGAGGGCCGGACGCTGGTCGGCGGGATCTACGGGGTGCAGATCGGCGCCGTGTTCACCGGCGAGTCGATGTTCCACCGGCGAAGCGACGCCTCCAAGGTCGCGCTGCTGGCGCTGATGCGCCGGCTGCGCGCAGCCGGCGGGACCCTGCTCGACGTGCAGTTGACCACCCCGCACCTGCGTTCACTCGGGGCCGAGGACCGGCCACGAGCAGCGTTCCTCGCCCTGCTCGCCGCCGGCCGCGATGCCGACGTGCGCTTGGCGCTCGAACCGGCACCCGCCGCCGCCCTGCTCGCCGGCCCTCCTTGAGCCCTCCGGGGAGGGGCGGGGCATACTGCCCGCGGAGATCCCCGCACCACACCCGGCGATGGATCCGAACCGCCAACGCGTGAACCTCCTCCGTGCCCGATGTCCTCCCGACCCCCGGAGTCGACCGTGACCATCCGCGAGAGCCGCTATCCCGACGCCGACTTCGAGGTCGCCGACCTCGACCTCGCCGAGTGGGGCCGCAAGGAGATCGACCTGGCCGAGCGGGAGATGCCGGGGCTGATGGCCCTGCGCGAACGCTACGGCGACGCGCGTCCCCTCGACGGGGCTCGTATCGCTGGCTGCCTGCACATGACGGTACAGACCGCGGTACTGATCGAGACCCTGCAGACGCTGGGCGCCTCGGTGCGGTGGTCCTCGTGCAACATCTTCTCCACCCAGGACGAGGCGGCCGCCGCCGTGGCCGCGGCCGGGACCCCGGTGTTCGCCTGGAAGGGCGAGACCGAGGACGAGTACCGCTGGTGCATCGAGCAGACGTTGACCTGGCCCGACGGATCGGGTCCGAACCTGCTGCTCGACGACGGCGGGGACCTGACCGCGATCGTGCACCACGACCATCCCGAGTTGCTCAGCGACCTGCGTGGAGTGTCGGAGGAGACGACCACCGGCATCAAGCAACTGCGTACCTGGCAGAAGCAGGGCACGCTGCGTCTGCCCGCCATCAACGTCAACGACTCGGTCACCAAGTCCAAGTTCGACAACCTCTACGGGTGCCGCGAGTCGCTCATCGACGGCATCAAGCGCGGCACCGATGTCATGATCGCCGGCAAGGTCGCGGTGGTCGCGGGGTACGGAGACGTGGGCAAGGGCTGCGCGCAGGCGCTCGACGGCATGGGTGCAACGGTGTACGTCACCGAGATCGATCCCATCAACGCGCTGCAGGCGGTGATGGAGGGCTACCGCGTGGTGCGCATGGACGAGATCATCGGTGAGGCCGACCTGGTCGTGACCGCCACGGGCAACATGAGCGTGGTCACCCACGAGCACGTGCTCGGCATGAAGGATCACGCGATCCTGTGCAACATCGGCCACTTCGACACCGAGATCGAGACCGCCTCGCTGCGCACCTACCCATGGACCAACATCAAGCCACAGGTGGACCTGGTGCACCTGCCCAACGGGCACGCCGTCGTCCTGCTGTCCGAAGGGCGCCTGGTCAACCTGGGCAACGCCACCGGCCACTCCTCGTTCGTGATGTCGACCTCGTTCACCAACCAGGTGCTCGCCCAGCTCGAGCTCTGGCAACGCCATGAGGACTACAAGCATGAGGTGTACGTGCTGCCCAAGCACCTCGACGAGGAGGTCGCCCGCCTGCACCTGGACAAGATCGGGGCGCGGCTCACCCGGCTGACCGACGATCAGGCGGCCTACCTCGGCGTGGATCCCGACGGCCCCTACAAGGACGACACCTACCGGTACTGACCGGCCTCCTTTCCTGCGGGGCTGGCGTCGTGTAGCGTGGCGTGAGCGATCCAGCGCGAACGCTGGTTCGGTATGGATCGAGCCGGGCGGGTCGACCGGCGGCCCAGACCCGGAGGAGGTCGAGGTGGGGACCAGGAACAGGGTCGTACCCGTGCTCGCGGTGCTGTCCGCGATCGCTCTCGGCGCCCTCGGACTCACCGCTGCGCTGGCCCGGTCGGACGGCGCCCCATCCGCACGCGACGATGTCTCCGCGGTCGAGCAGGTCGACCAACTCGCGGACGACCCGCCCGAGCAGGACCCGACGCCGGATCAGGACCCGACGCCGGATCAGGACACCGCGACCGACGCCCCGACCCAACGCGACGACGCCGCCCTCATCGAGCGACTCGACCTGCTCGAGGACGACCTCCCCGAGGTGATCCCGCCCGAACAGGTCACCGTGTCCGACGCCGCGACCTTCGGCACGCTCAGCGCCGACTCAGCCAGCACCCGGGCGGTGCTCGACACCCTGGAAGCGGACCTGCGCCGGCTGTTCGTCGACGCCGACGACAGCACCAGCGAGGTGGCCGACGCCGTGGCGCTGGTCGCCACCGGCTGGCTCGACGTCTGGCAGGCCAGCGGCCACCTGCTCGAGGCCGAAACCAACGATCTCGCCTTCCCGATCGCCACCTTCGACGCCGACGGGGTCGCCACCGGCGCGGATGAGTTGCGCGCCGAGGTGGAGACCGGGCTCGCGTTGGTGCTCCAGGGCCGTGCGCGGCTGCAGCAGGGCTACGACGCACTGCGCGAACTGCAACCGGCGGACGGGCCCGTGCAGGCCCGATTCGACCAGCGCGCCGTCGACGAGGACGCCTTCGACCTCGAGGTGCGCCCACGGGTGCACCGGTTGCTGTCGTTGGTGACCACCGCCATCCTGGTCCCCCACGAACGTTTCGAGACCGACGCACCCGGCGTGGAGGCACGCGCCCGGTCGATGACGATCACCTGCATCGACCGCGAGGCGCTCGAGGAGGCCGGCGGGGTGGTTACCGACGACCTGCTCGGCGAGCTCGAGATCGAGAGCGTGGACTGCCCGGACCTGCCGGCCGACGTCGAGGTCCGCAGCGACATGGACTGAGCCGGGTCGGCGTCCCGCTCTGCGCGCGCGGGCGGTCGGCTGCTTGTCGCCTCTCTACTACCGGGATAGTGTGATCTCAGGCGCGGCTTCGTCGCACTGGCGACCGCCGTCCCGTTCCTTACGGTGCGCGCCACCATCCTCACACTCAAGGAGGCACCCATGCGCATCAAGCGCTCGACCACCCTGCTGTGCGCCGGGCTCGCGGCCAGCCTCGTGCTCGCCGCCTGCGGCGACGCTGACGAGCCCGCCGACGAACCCGCCGACGTCGAAGAACCCGCCGAAGAGCCCGAAGACGTCGAAGAACCCGCCGACGAGCCCGAAGACGTCGAAGAGCCCGCCGACGAGCCCGTCGATGATCCCGCGGCCGACGACGGCGAGCAGGTCGCGGTCGGACTGGTCTACGACATCGGTGGACGCGGTGACCTGTCGTTCAACGACGCCGCCGCCGCCGGTCTCGACCAGGCCGAGGCGGAGTTCGATCTCGACACCACCGAACTCGAGCCCTCCGAGGGCGGCGAGAACCGCGACGAGTTGCTGCGGCTGGTCAGCGGCGAGGGCGTCGACCTGGTGTTCGCGGTCGGCTTCGCTTTCGAAGAGGGCCTGGGCTCCACCGCCCCGGACTTCCCGGACGTCAACTACGGCCTGATCGACGGCTTCCTTCCCGACCTCGACGCCGACTCCAACGTCGTCGCGCTCGGGTTCGCCGAGCACGAGGGATCCTTCCTCGTCGGCGCGGCCGCAGCGCTCAAGACCGAGAACAACCGCGTGGGCTTCATCGGCGGCGTCGAGATCCCGCTGATCGAGCGCTTCGAGGCCGGCTTCATCGCCGGAGTCGAGGCCGTGGACCCCGACATCGAGATCGACCGCGCCTACATCAGCCAGCCCCCGGACTTCGGCGGGTTCACCGATCCGGCCGCGGGCCGTGAGATCGCGACCGGGATGTACGGCAACGGCGCGGACATCGTCTACCACGCCGCGGGTGGCTCGGGCGCCGGGCTGTTCGAGGCCGCACGCGAGCACTCCGAATCCACGGGCGACAAGGTGTGGGCGATCGGAGTCGACTCCGACCAGTACCTCACCGCCGACGAGGAACTGCAGGAGTACATCCTGACCTCGATGCTCAAGCGGGTCGACGTGGCCGTGTACGAGACCATCGTGGCGCAGGTCGAGGGCCGGTTCGAGGGCGGCTACCGCGCCTTCGACCTCGAGACCGACGGAGTCGGCTACGCCACCTCCGGCGGCTTCATCGACGACATCGTCGACGAACTCGAGGAACTCAAGGCCCAGGTCATCGCCGGAGACATCGTGGTTCCTGACGCCATGTAGTCAGCGACGCCACGCGCACGCGTACCTGGTGGGGCCCGGCTTGACGCCGGGCCCCACTACGCTTCGCCCGCGGTGGTCGAACGCGACGGACACGAGGCGCTGATGAGCGAGCACGGGCAGGCCGATGCGGCCCCGGTAGCGGTCGAACTCAAGGGCATCACCAAGCGTTTCCCGGGCGTGGTGGCCAACGACGACATCACCTTCCGGGTGCGCCCCGGGGAGATCCACGCCCTGGTGGGGGAGAACGGCGCGGGCAAGTCGACCCTGATGAAGATCCTGTACGGGATGCAGCGCCCCGACGAGGGCAGCATCGAGGTCAAGGGCCGCGAGGCCCACTTCCGCTCGCCCAAGGATGCCATCGCCGCCGGCGTGGGCATGGTCCACCAGCACTTCATGCTCGCCGGACAGCTCAGCGTGCTCGAGAACGTCATTCTCGGCGATGAGCCCTCTCGGGCGGGGCGGATCGACGTCGCCGCCGCCCGGCGCAGCATCGACGAGCTGGCCACGACCCAGGGCGTACCCCTCGAGGTCGATCGCCTCATCGACGAGCTGTCGGTCGGGGAGAAGCAGCGGGTGGAGATCCTCAAGGTGCTCTTCCGCGGCGCCGACCTGCTGATCCTCGACGAGCCGACCGGGGTGC
>SLLJ01000392.1 GCA_007134165.1 Nitriliruptoraceae bacterium
CCGTGGATCAGGCCTGCTCAACCTCACCGAGATCGAGGTCCGCGGGGTCGACCACCTGGCCCTCGAGGTAACGGGTCAGATCGGCCTCCCGCACCCGGTAGTTGCGCCCGACCCGCACCGCAGGCAGCTCGCCGCGGCGCACCAGGCGGTAGACGGTCATGGTCGACACACGCAGGAGGTCGGCGACCTCGGCGGCAGTCAGCAGGCGCTCACTCATGACCACACGCTAGCGCTCGGCTTGCACCGCACCCACCCGGGTCGGGCGTTCATCGCACGCCGTGGTGCGGGAGGACGATCGAGCGGAACGCAGCGACCGAGGATCGGGCGGCCTCACGGGCCTGCTCGCGCATCGCCGGGGAGAGGGTGACCGGATCCTCGTGGAAGGAGCGCGGCGGGTTCGCGCCGGTGCGGGCCACGACCAGCTCCTGCCAGCCCATCGGGGTCTCGACCGGCAGCGAACGCCCGGTCATCTCGGCGAACGCCATGGTCCAGACCCGCGGTACCACCTCGACCAGGCGGTAGCCACCGCCGCCGGTGGCGACCCAGCGCCCGTCACAGACCTCGTGGGCCAGGCGGTGCAGCCGGGCGTAGATCGCGGCCATGTCGTCGACGGTGAGCGCGAGGTGGGCCAGCGGGTCGTTCACGTGGGCGTCGCAGCCGAGTTGGGTGATGAAAATGTCGGGCGCGAAGGCACGTATCAACGGGTCGATGACCTCGTCGAAGCTGCTCAGCCACAACTCCCCGAACGTACCGGGCGCGAAAGGCAGGTTGGCCGCCGAGCCCAGGGCCCCCTCCCCGCCGATGTCGGTGACGTCCCCGGTCCCGGGGAACAGGTAGCGGCCCGATTCGTGCAGCGAGATCGTGAGCACGCGCGGATCGTCGCGGAACATCAACTCGACCCCGTCGCCGTGGTGCACGTCGACATCGAGGTAGCAGACCCGCTCGGCGCCGGCCTCGAGCAACCAGTCGATCGCCAGCGCCGGGTCGTTGTAGATGCAGAAGCCCGCCGCATGGTCGGGCATCGCATGGTGCAGGCCGCCGGCGGGATGGAAGGCGTGGTCGGCCTCCCCCTCCCACACCTGGCGGGCCGCCTCGCGGCTCCCGCCGCACACCAGCAGGGAGGCGGGATGCATCCCGGGGAAGGCCGGGGTGTCCCCGGCGCCGAGGCCGTAGCGCGACGACGCCCGGGCGGTGGGGTCGTTGGACAGCCGCCGCACGGTGTCGATGAAGTCGTCGCGGTGCAGGCGCAGCAGGTCGACCTCGTGGAACTCGGGCGCGCGGACCTCGTCGACCCCGTTGCCCACCAGTCCGGTGCGGCGGATGAGGTCGATGGTCAACTCCACGCGGATCGGAGCCAGCGGATGACCCGAGCCGAAGTCGTAGCTCGCTACGGCTTCGTCCCAGATCAGGGCGACACGTCCGACCGCCCCGGCGCCTTCACCGGCCATGCTCGCGACTCCACTGCCGACTCCTCGACCGAGCGTAGCTCTCTGCGTCAGTCCCGGCGTAGTGCCGCGACGGGATCGAGTTGTCCGGCCCGCCGGGCCGGGAGCACGCCGAACACCAGCCCGACCGCCACCGACACCCCCAGCGCCAGCGCGATCGACCACCCGGTGACCTCGGCGGGCACCGGCGCGAAGGCCGCCACGAGCTCGGCCCCGGCGATGCCCAGCACCAGGCCGATCGCCCCCCCGAGGCCGGTGAGCACGATCGCTTCGAGCAGGAACTGCCCGGTGATGTCCCGAGTCCGGGCTCCCAACGCTTTGCGCAGCCCGATCTCCCGGGTGCGCTCGCTGACCGACACGAGCATGATGTTGGACACCCCGACTCCACCGACCAGCAGCGAGATGCCCGCGATCGCGGCGAGCACCAGCGTCAGGATCTGCAGGATGTCGCCGACCACCCCGATGATCTCGTCCTGGCTGATGACGCTGAACTCCTCGGTGTCGAGCCGCTGCTCGAGGGCCCGTCGTACCACCGCCCGATCCTCGTCGACCGTCTGGGTTGCGGCGGCCCGCACGAAGATCGCATCGAGCCGGTCGGTGCCGAACAGCCGCTGTCCGGCGGTGATGGGCACCAGCACGTTGCGGTCCTGATCGGGACCGAAGGGGCTGCCCCCGCCGCCAACCCGGGCGAGCACGCCGATCACCCGGTAACGCACCCCACCGATCGCCATCGTGCGACCGATCGGGTCCTGGCCGGGGAACAGCGTCTCGGCGGTGGTCGCCCCGAGCACCGCGACGCGCCGCGAGGTGACCACGTCCGACTCGGTCAGCCCCTGGCCCCGGGCCAGCTCCCGGCTGAGCACGGCCGGGTAGCTCGCGGTGACCGCCAGCACGGTGGCGGTGAGCCGCTCCCCGTCGGCCTGCAGCGCTTCGGAGCCGATCGTGTAGCCCGCGACCCGGGTGCCACCGCCGAGCAGTTCACGGTCGATGCGCTCGACGTCGTCGAGCACGAAGCTGCTGCGCCGCGGCCCGCCGCCGAAGTCGCCGTCGCCGGGCAGCACGAACAGCAGGTTGGAGCCGAGCCCCTCGATCGCGCCGGTGATCTCGGAGCGGGCGCCCTGGCCGATGGCCACGAGCAGGACCACCGACATCACTCCGATGAGCACACCGAGCGTGGTCAGGGCCGAGCGCAGCCGGTTGGCCAGCAGCGCCTGCATCGCGACCCGGAACGCCTCGCGGGCGCTCACGGCGAGGATCCGTCGGCCATCACCCCGTCGCGCAGTTCGATGGTGCGCGCCGCACGGTGCGCGATGTCGGGCTCGTGGGTGATGACCACCAGCGCGGTGTCCTGCTCGGCCTGGATCGACTCGAGCAGGGACATGATGTCCTCGCCGGTGGTGGTGTCGAGGTTGCCGGTGGGTTCATCCGCCAGGACCAGGGCCGGCTCGGTCACCAGCGCCCGGGCGATCGCCACCCGCTGCTGCTGCCCGCCGGAGAGCTCGCCCGGGCGGTGGGCCATGCGATCTGCGAGACCGACCGAGGCCAGGGCGGCCTCGGCCCGCTGGCGGCGCTCACGCTTGGAGCCGGGCCGGTAGACCAGCGGCAGGATCACGTTGTCCAGTGCGGTCAACCGGGGCAGCAGATGGAAGGACTGGAACACGAAGCCGATGCGCTGGTTGCGGAGCCGGGCGAGCTCGGCGTCGGGCAGCTCACGCACATCCCGGCCGTCGTAGCGAACCTGTCCGGACGTCGGTCGGTCGAGCACCCCGAGCAGGTTGAGCAGGGTCGACTTGCCCGAGCCCGACGAGCCCACGATCGCGACGTAGTCGCCGTGGTCGACGCGGAAGCTCACGCCCCGCAGCGCCGGCACCTCGACGTCGCGTCCGAGGCGGTAGGTGCGGACCACGTCGATCGCCTCGAGCAGCACGGGGGTCCCGTCAGGCCCGTCGTCGACGCTCATCCGGGGACCTCGTCGCCGTCCTCGACGAGCTCCACCCCGAGCGTGACCACCTGCTCGCCGGGTTCGAGGTCTCCGTCGAGCGCGGCGGTGTCGTCGCCGATGGCCAGGACCTGCACCGGGACCTCGACGGCCCGTCCTTCGCGCACCGCGAAGACGACCTCCTGGCCACCCCGACGCAGCAGCGCCGAGGTCGGCACGACCAGCTCGGCCTCGACCCGGCGCACCTCGACCTCTGCGGCGGCGGTCAGCCCGACCCTGAGACCCACCTCGTCGGGCACCTCGGTCAGCCGTACGCTGACCGGGTAGGTGGCGCCCCCGGTCGGGCTGCGGTCCGGGGCGATCGCGACCCGGTCGACCACGCCGTCGAGTTCGGCGCCGGGGAAGGCGTCGACGAGCACGACCACCGGCTGGCCGACCTCCACCTCGACGATGTCGATCTCGTCGACGTCGAGCTCGGCGGTGAAGCGTGACAGGTCGTAGATGCGCAGCAGCGCCTGGCCGGGCCCGACCTCGCTGCCCACCGCCACCGGCCCGCTGGCGCTCACACCGCTGCCGCCCGCCCCGGCGCCGCCGAGCAGGTCCCCGATCCCGCCGAGCCCGCCGACGTCCCCGAGCGACCCGAGGTCGGGGATCCCGCCCGGCAGCCCGGCGGGCGCGCCCCCCTCGTCGCGGACCAGCTCCACCACCCCGGCCACCGGCGCCAGCAGCGTGAGGTCGTCGAGTTGGTCGCGGATCGCCTCCAGGGCCTGCTCGGCCTGCTCACGCTGGGCCTCGAGCGCGGCGAGCTGGGCCTGCTCGGCCGCTGCGGCGGTGGCGGCCGCGTCTGACTGGGCCTGGGAGAGCTCGCCGGCGATACCCCCCAGCGCGGACTGGGCGGCGCTCAGCTGCGCGCGGGCGTCGCGGGCGGCGGTCTCGGCGGCGGCGATGGCCTCGGCGACCTGCTGGGGGTCGGCCCCGAGGTCCAGCTCGTCGAGCAGGCCGGGCTCGAGGTCGGTGTCGAGGTCGAGCTCCTCGTCGACCGGTAGCTGGGCGACCGCCTCCGCGATCGCCTCGGCCAGCGCCTGAACCGCGGCGGCCTGCCCGTCAGCGGCATCGGCGGCGGTGCGGACCACGCCCACGACCGCCGCCTCGGTGACGTCGACCTGGGCCCCGAGCGCCCCGAGCAGGGCGGGCAGGGCCGAGTCGAAGGTCCCGGCCAGCGCTCCGAGCACCGGGGCGAGGTCGATACCGGCCGCGGCCAGGCCGGGCAGCTGCGCGGTGGTCTCGAGAGCCGCCTCGGCCTGGGCGATCTGCGCGGCCAGCGCCTCGTCGTCCAGCCGCAGCAGCCGGTCACCCCGCGAGACCACGTCCCCGTCGCCGACGAACAGCGCCTCGACCTCCCCGGCCGTCGGTGCGGCCACGGTGACCCGGCCGATCGGTTCGATGCTGGCGGCGGTGGCGATGGTCTGCACCACCTCTCCCGGCCCCACCTCGGCGATCTCGAGGGTCGGGCCGGGCTCCCCGGTGCATGCCACGAGCAGGGCGAGTGCCGTCATCACGGCCATCACCGGCACGGCAGGAAGGGGACTTGGGCGCACAGACTCGACCTCGGGACTACGACGGACCGCATCGTAGGGAGGTTCGCGGCCGGCGAAGTCCGCGGTTGCCGGCACTCAGCCCTCGGCGAGCTCCTCGCTGCGCAGCTTGGCGGCCTCGATGGCGTCGAGGAAGGCCGCCCGCACCCGGGCGGACTCCAGCGTGCGGATCGCGGAGATCGTCGTGCCTCCCGGCGAGGTCACCATCTCCCGCAGCTCGACGGGGTGGCGGCCGGTGTCGCGCAGCATGATGGCGCTGCCCACCATGGTCTGGATGATCAGCCGGGTGGACACGTCCCGGGGCAGCCCGAGCAGGATGCCGGCGTCGATCATGGCCTCGGCGAGCAGGAAGAAGTAGGCCGGTCCGGAGCCCGACAGCGCGGTGACGGCGTCGAGGTGGACCTCGTCGAGGCGGATGACCTGCCCGACATGGCCGAGGATGGCCTCGGCGACCGCGAGGTCGCGCTCGTCGGCGTGCGTGCCGCCGCTGACCACCGACATCGCCTCGTCGACCTGCACCGGGGTGTTGGTCATGACCCGTACGACCGGCACCTGACCGGGGATGGTGTCCTGGATGGTGGCGGTGGTGATCCCGGCCGCGACCGAGATCACCGTCTGCTCGGGACGGAAAGCGTCACCGATCGGGGTGAGCACGTCGACGAGCACCTGGGGCTTGAGTGCGACGAGCACCACATCGGCGGCGTCCACCGCCTCGCGGTTGTCGGTCGTGGCCCGGACCCCGTGCTCGGTGCGCAACTGCTCGCAGCGCTCCTCGTAGGCGTCGGTGCAGACCACCTGCTCGGGCACGACCCACCCCGAGCCGAGCAACCCGCGCAGCAGCGCCTCACCGATGCGTCCGGTGCCAATGATCGCGAGCGTGCCGTCCACAACAACCTCCGAGTCGGGGGGCTGGCGAGCCTACGGACTCGGGCGGGCCGACGGATCACCGGCCGGGTTCGGCGGCAGACCGGCCTTGGCGCGCCACCGCTGCTCGGCCTCGAGGTAGCCGGCGAAGCCCAGCCGCAGCACGGCATTGAAGGTCTCGTCGCTGAGTTCGAGCACCCGGCCGAGCAGCTCGTCCACCGCCCGCTCGTCGAGCGCGGCCAGCGGCAGCGTGCCGGTGAGGATCACCTCACCCTCGTCGTCGAGCGCGAAGTGCACCGGCCCGGAACGCTGGTTGCGCTGGAGCAGCAGACGGTAGACCTGCTCGTGGCCTTCGTCGGGCACCCCGGAGAACAGCGAGGTCAACTTCAGCGTCCGGTCGTCGAGGTCGAGCAGCACCGGGATCGTGCGCTTCCACTCCCCGCTGAGCATCAGCATGAAGCGGTCCTCGCCGACCTCGGACACCTCGAGGTCGGCGGCATCCAGCGCGTCGAGCAGCCGGCGGCGGTTCTGGTCGGTCATCCACGTGCCTCCTGTGTCGAGGTCGAAACGGGGGCGGGGCTGATCCCCTCCGCCACGCGCAGAGCTTCCTCGAGGGCCTCGGCGGCACCGAGCGCCCGCCCGGCCGCCCGGGCCGCAGCCGCAGCCGGCTCACCGAGTGCCTGCCCCGCGCGGCGGCGCACCTCGGCGGCCTCGACGCCCTCGTCGGGGGTGAGCGCGACCTCCTGGCGGCTGCGAAGATTCTCGGCCGCACCGGCCAACCGGGCGGCCGGCTCGTGGTGGTCGAGCGCGCCGGCCACGGCGGCCACCCCCCGCAGGTCTCGGGCCAGTCCCACGAAGTCGTAGGCGCTGCGCGTCAGGCTCCGGATCGCCCGCAGGTTGCGCACGTGCAGCGCCGCCGCCTCGTCCCAGGCGCCCCGTCGGCGGGCGACCCAGGCCCGGCCCAGCCGGGACAGGCAGGCGCTCCAGCGGTCCTCGACCGCGAGGTAGCCCTGTTCGGCGAGCGCGAACCCGGCGGCGGCCGCGTCGAGGTCGTGGTCGGCGGCCGCGAGCTGGCCCGCAACATCCTCCAGGGCCGCGCCCACCCACGCATCACCGCCGGCTGCCGCCGCCCTGCGGGCCACCTCCAACCGCCGGACGGCGGCCGCGGGGAGTCCGGCGGCGTGCTCGAGGTGGGCGAGGCGGGCGTCGCACAGCGCCGCGCGGTCGTGGTCCCCCGCCCGCAGCGCCAACACCCGGCCAGCTTCGAGGTGGCGTCGGGCCCGGGCCACCTCGCCCACGGCCGCGGCCAGCCGACCAGCGCCGTGCCGGGCCCGGGCCAGCAGCGCCAGCTCGTCATCGGCCACCTCGGCGTCGTCGAGTTCGGCAAGCACCTGCTCGGCCCAGTCCGCGCCCTCCCGCACGTGCCCGAACTGCAGCCAGAACCACCACGCCCCAGCCACGATCTTGCGCGCCGGGTCGGGCCGGCCGCGCGCCAGCGACCAGGTCAGCGCGGCCCGCAGATCGTCGTGCTCCGCGTGCAGCCGGTTGAGCCAGCGCACCTGGTCCCGCCCGGTCAGCTCGGCGCGCGCCGTGTCGGCCAGCGCGGCGAGGTGGGCGGCATGCCGAGCCCGCAGGGCCTCGAGCTCGGCCGGGCCGAGCCGATCACGGGCAAACGAGCGGATCGATTGGGGCAGTCGGTGGCGGGCCGGACCAACCGGGGTGGGCACGGCCAGCACCAGCGAACGCTCGACGAGCCCGTCGAGGTGCTCGAGCACGTCGTCGGCCGGCAGGTCGGCGTCGGCACAGACCGCCTCCGCGCCGACGAGGGTGAAGCCGCCCTGGAACACCGCGAGGCGGCGGAACAGCCGCCGCGACGGCGCGTCGAGGAGGTCCTCGGACCAGGCGACGGTCGCGGCCAGGGTGCGGTGCCGGGGCGGCGCCGCCCGGCGTGAGGAGCGCAGCAGCCGGAAGCGGTCGTCGAGCCGCGCCGCCACCTGCTCGGCGGACAGGACCCGCAACCGGGCCGCCGCCAACTCCAGAGCCAGCGGGATGCCGTCCAGCTCCCGGCAGATCGCGGCGATCGCCACGGCCTCATCCGAGCCGGGCTCGTAGCCGGCGTGCACGGCCCGTGCTCGCCGCAGGAACAGCTGCGCGGCGTCGCTGCGAGCCAGGTCGTCGAGGTCCGCACCTTCGGGCGGCAGCGACAGCGACGGCACCCGCCACACCCGCTCGCCGTCGAGGTCCAGCGGTTGACGGCTGGTGACCAGCACCGTGAGACCGGCGACCCGTAGCAGCAACTCGTGGACGAGGTCCGCGCAGCCGTCGATGACGTGCTCGGCGTTGTCGAGCACGAGCAGCGCCCGGCGTCCGGCCAGCCGGACCACCAGGGCATCGAGCAGCGCGGGCAGCTCCGCGTCATCGACCCCGAGCACTTCGGCCACGGCGCCGGGGACCAGCGCCGCATCGTCGAGGGTCTGCAGTTCCACCCACCACACCCCGTCGGGATACGCGCCGCGCGCATGACGGGCGGCGGTCGAAGCCAGCAAGGTCTTGCCGCAGCCTCCCGCCCCGGTCAGGGTGATCAGCCGGTCCAGGCCCAGCGCCTCACGCAGCCCGACCAGCTGCTGCTCCCGACCGATCGGCTCGACCAGAGCCGCGGGGAGGTTGCCGAGATCGACGCCACCGGCGCTCCTGGGGGCCGGCGTCGCCGCGGCACGCCCACCGGGCGCGGGCAGGTCGAGCCCCGGGTCCTGCGCCAGGATCCGGGCATGCAGGTCGGCGAGCTGCCGGGTCGGCTCGACCCCGAGCGACTCCACCAGCTCGTGGCGCGCCACCCGGTAGGCGTCCAGCGCCTCGGCCTGTCGTCCACTGCGGTACCGGGCCAGCATGCGCAGCCCGTGCAGCCGCTCACGCACCGGATGGGCAGCGACCAGGGCCTCGAGCTCGGCGACGACCTCGGCGTGCCGGCCGAGCTCGAGCTCCGCACCGAGCCGGGCCTCGATCGCCGCAAGCCGCAGTTCGGCGAGGCGGGCCGCCTCCGCGCGCGAGGCGGCGCCGAGCTCGAGGCCCTCGCCGACCTCGCCCCGCCACCGCGCCAGCGCCTGGCGCAGCCCCCGCACCCCGGCCTCGAGCTCGCCGGCGGTCAGCTGCTGACGGGCCCGGCTCACCTCCGCGTCGAACCGGATGGCGTCCACGCCGACCCGGGTGAGGTCGAGGCGGTAACCCGACGGTTCCCGACCCAGGGCCGAGTCCGGTGCCCTCCGGCCCCCGGCCAGCACCCGGCGCAGGCGGGAGAGGTAGCTCTGCAGGGTGTCCACGGCGCTGGGCGGGGGCGTCTGTCCCCACACCTCGGCGACGAGCCGTTCGGTCGACACGGTGGCCCCGTCGGCCAGCGACAGGGCGAGTAGGATGGCACGGGGCCGCGCTCCGCCCACCGGACAGATCGCACCGTCGGTGCCACGGACCTCGACCGGGCCGAGCACCCGCACCTCGGGCGTGACCATCGCTGCTCCTGACGGCCGGTTGCAGGTCTGCTGCAGGACGGCCGCAACCGTGAGGCGCCAGTCTGCCTCGTCGACCCCGCGAGCGCACGGCGGCCGGCCGGCTCCGGCCAGGAGGATCCCGATGCTTCGTTGGCTGCTGATCCGCGCCTCGGGCAGCGACGGTCTGGCCGACCTGACCCGCACCAGTGGGCTGGCCGGGCGGGTCGTGGCCCGCTACATCGCCGGTGAGTCGGTCGACGAGGGACTGGCCGCTGCCCGTGCGCTGGTCGCCGAGGGGGCGACGCTGACCCTGGACCACGTCGGGGAGTTCGTCAGCTCGATGCAGCAGGCCGAGGCCGCCGCCGAGGTCTACCGCACGCTGCTCGAGCACGTCGGGACCGAGGGGCTGCCGGCCGGGATCTCGGTCAAGCCGACCCAGCTCGGCCTGCTGCTCGATCCCGAAGGCTGCGCCCGGTTGGTGGGAGACCTCGCCACCCGGGCCGCGGCCGCCGGGGTGCACGTCACGCTCGACATGGAGGACCACCCGCTGGTCGAGACCACCGTGTCACTGGTGGAGCGGTCCCAGGCCGCCGGCCACGGCAACGTCGGCTGTGCGGTGCAGTCCTACCTGCACCGCACCGCCGAGGACGTGCGGCGACTGACCGCGGCCGGTGCCAGCCTGCGGCTGTGCAAGGGCGCCTACGCCGAGCCCGAGCACGTCGCCTTCCAGCGCAAGGTCGACGTCGACCGCGCCTACCTCGAAGATGCCCGCTACCTGCTGGCCCACGGCCACGAGCCCCGCTTCGCGACCCACGACCATCGGTTGGTGGCGGCGATCAAGCGCTCGGCGGCACAGCTGGGCCGGGATCGCTCGAGCTACGAGTTCCAGATGCTCTACGGCATCCGCACCGACATGCAGAAGGCCCTGATCACCGACGGCTACCGGCTGCGCGTCTACCTGCCGTTCGGCACCGAATGGTTCCCCTACTTCACGCGTCGCCTGGCCGAACGGCCGGCCAACCTGCTGTTCTTCGCCCGCGCCCTGGTGGCGCGCCCTGGCGGGGACTCGACAGCGGCGCCTTGAGCGACCACCATCGGGACACGCCCCCGGCGGCGGGGCACCCCACGACGAGACCCGAGGCAGCGACCATGAGCGACGGCACCTTCCGCGTCCCGACCCCCGTCAACGAGCCGGTGCAGGGCTACGCGCCGGGCACCCCCGAGCGCACCAGTCTCGAAGCCACCGTGCGCCAGATGGCCGCGGAGCGCACCGAAGCGCCATGTGTGATCGATGGCGCGGAGGTCCTGACCGGCGAGAGATTCGCCCAGCGCGCCCCCCACGACCACGGACTCGAACTCGCCGAGGTCCATGCCGCCGGCATCGATGAGGTCCGCCGCGCCATCGACGGCGTCGAGGCCGCCCGCCACGACTGGGCAGCGCTGCCCTTCGAGCACCGTGCGGCGATCTTCCTGCGTGCCGCCGACCTGCTCGCCGGCCCGTTCCGCGACACCATCAACGCCGCCACCATCCTCGGGCAGTCCAAGTCGGTCCAGCAAGCCGAGATCGACGCCGCCTGCGAGTTGATCGACTTCCTGCGCTTCAACGTCGCCTACGCCCAGCAGTTGCACGCCGAGCAGCCGCTGTCGGTCGCCGGCGAATGGAACCGCACCGAGCTGCGCCCGCTGGACGGCTTCGTGCTCGCGATCACCCCGTTCAACTTCACCGCCATCGCCGGCAACCTGCCCACGGCACCGGCCATCCTGGGCAACACGGTCGTCTGGAAGCCCTCCGAGAAGCAGGCGTTGGCCGCCCACCACACGCTCCGGGTGCTGCGCGCGGCCGGGCTGCCCGACGGGGTCATCAACCTCGTGCACGGGGATGGCGCGCTGGTCGCGGACGTGGCCGTCTCCGACCCGCGCTTCGCCGCGCTGCACTTCACCGGCTCCGAAGCGGTCCTGACCTCGCTGTGGGAGCGCATCGGCGCCAACGTCGGCCGCTACACCAGCTTCCCTCGCATCGTCGGCGAATCCGGCGGCAAGGACTTCGTGCTCGCCCACCCCAGTGCGGACGTCGACCGCCTGGCCGTGGCGCTCGGGCGCGGCGCGTTCGAGTACCAGGGCCAGAAGTGCTCGGCGGCCTCCCGGGCCTACCTGCCGGCCAGCCGGTGGCCGGCGGTGCGTGACCGGCTCGCCGACCTCGCCCGGGACCTGACGATGGGCGACGTCGGCCGGGACCTGTCGCTGTACCTCGGCGCCGTCATCGACGAACGGGCCTTCCGCCGCCACGCCGCCGCCATCGACCAGGCCCGCCACGAAGGCGTCGAGGTGCTCGTCGGCGGCGACGTCGACGATGCCGAGGGCTGGTTCGTCCCCCCCACCGTGCTGGTGACCGACAACCCGCGCTCACCCACCATGACCGAGGAACTGTTCGGACCGATCCTCACCGTGTTCGTCTACCCCGACGAGGACTTCGACGCGATGCTGCCGGAGGTCGACCAGGCCACCCGGTACGCGCTGACCGGCGCGGTGTTCGCCGACGACCGGGCGGCCGTTGCCCGTGCGAGCACCGCGCTGCGTCATGCCGCCGGCAACCTCTACGTCAACGACAAGCCGACCGGGTCGGTGGTGGGCCGCCAGCCCTTCGGTGGCGCGCGCCGTTCGGGCACCAACGACAAGGCGGGGTCGGTGTTCAACCTGCTGAGGTGGGCCTCGCCCCGCGCGATCAAGGAGACCTGGGCCGCCCCGACCGACTGGCGCTACCCGCACCAGGGGTGAGGCCCCCGAGCGTCCACGTCAGGCCGTGGCGCAGGTCACCGCGACCGGTTCGGCTGCGGCACGCCGCCGGTCGCGCTGCTCGACCACGTCGTCGTAGACCTTGAGCAGCCGGTCGGTGGTCCGCTCCCACGACGCGCGGGCCGCGGCGGCCAGTCCTGCCTTGCGGGCCGCCGCGACGTGATGGGGATCGGTGAGGTAACGCAGCACCGCCGCGGCATGGTCGGCGGGGTCGTGCCCGGGAACCAGGGTGCCGCCGCGGCCCACCACCGCCTCCAGCCCCGGCACGTCGGCCGCAACCACCGGGATGCCGCAGGCCTGAGCTTCGAGCGCGACCAGGCCGAAGGTCTCGCTGCGCGAGGGCACCAGCAGCACGTCCGCGTCGCGGTAGCGCTGCGCGAGCACCGTCTGGTCCACCGCCGGCTCGAGCACGAGGCCGTCGGCCACGCCCAACTGCCGGGCGAGGCTGCGCAGTTGGGCCGGACCGGTGGCGTCCACCCCGCTGGCCCCACCGACGATGCGCAGCCTGGCGGCGGGCCGTTCACGGCGGACCTCGGCCAGTGTGCGCACCGCCACGTCCGGACCCTTGAGCGGCTGCAGCCGCCCGACGAAGAGCAACTCGGGTACCTGCGGCTCGGCGCGGGTGCGGGGGCCGGGGCCGAACCGCTCGAGGTCGACACCGGCCGGTACCACGGTCAACCGGGCCCCCGACAGCCCGTAGGTGCGGTGCAGCAGCCGGGCCTCGCCGCAGGTGAGCACCAGCACCCGGTCGGCGTGCCGGGCCACCCGTTCCTCGGCCACCAGCCGCAGGGCCGGCTCGGGCCGGTCACCGGGCGCCAGGGTGGCGTTCTTGAGCACCCCGAGCGTGTGGAAGGTCTGCACCAACGGGACGTCGAAACGTTCGGCCAGCCGCCGCCCCACCCACCCCGACAGCCAGTAGTGCGCGTGCAGCAG
>SLLJ01000015.1 GCA_007134165.1 Nitriliruptoraceae bacterium
ATTTCGACGTCGCCGCGGACGCCGATGGGTCGCCTGCGGGATCGAACGGCGCACCCAGCCGGATCCTCACCCGGCGCTGATCCGGCACCTCGATGACCATGAGCATGCTACCGTATGCTCATGGTCAAGGACCGCCGCCTGCAGGTTCTGCTCGAGGACGAGCAGTACCGGGCGCTGGACGCGGTGGCGGCTTCGCGTGGGGTGTCGGTGGCTGCGGTGGTTCGCGAAGCACTCGGTCGCTACCTCGAGGCGGGCCCAGACCAGGCGCGGGACGCCGCCGAGCGCCTGCTGGCTGCGCAGCCGATGCCGATCGGTGACCCCGACGAACTGCGCGACGAACTCGAGCAGGTGCGCGGAAGTCGCCGATGATCGTGCTCGACACCACCCTCCTGCTCTACGCCGTCGGTGCGCACCACCGCCTGCGCGAACCGGCCAGGAGCGTGATCGATGCCATCGGTGCGGGGCGACTGGCGGCCACGACCACCCCGGAGGTGATCCAGGAGTTCACCCTTGTGCGTACCCGCCGCCACGGCCGCAGGGATGCCGTCGGACTGGCACGCGACCTGACGGTCCTGCTCACCCCCCTGACCCCGGTGACGGCCGACGACCTTCGGTCCGGGCTCGGACTGTTCGAACGCCATGAGGGGATCGGCTGCTTCGACGCGGTCCTGGCCGCGGTCGCGCGGCGTGTCGCGGCGCCGGTGGTGAGCGGCGACTCGGCCCTGGTCGCCGCGCTCGGCGACGACGCGATCGACCTCGGCGGCCCGGCCCTCGCCGCGCTGACCTGAGCGCGGACCAGCGTCGGAATGCAGCCCCGGAAGTATCTCCAGCGGTACGATCTCGACGTGAAGGAGCGGCGATGAGGGATCACCACATCAACGTCTTCTTCCGCCAAGAGGACGACGCCTCTATCGCAGACATCCCGGATCTCGAGGCCTGCTCCGCCTTCGGTTCGACCCCTCAGGAGGCACTGGCGGACGTGCTCCGAGCCAAGCAGGCGTGGATTGCGGCCGCACAGGCGGCCGGCCTCGACGTCCCCACGCCGACCTACCGGGCCCACCAGCAGGTGTGACCTGCGCCTGGTCGGACGCCGGAAGGTCGACCGTGGATGCGAACACCGAGCCCGACCAGCTCCCCGAGCCGACGATGGTCCTCCGGCACACGACCGGGGATGCCGGGGCGCTGCTCGCCCTGTGGCTGGTGCGCCGCTCGCTGTGGACGCTGCTGTGGCTCGGGATCATCGCCGTCGTGCTCACGGGCACCCTCGACGACCTCGACGGCCTCGAGGCCGGGACGATCACCTCTGCGTCCGACGGGGGACCGCTGGCCCTCGCCCCCCAGCTCCTGCTGGTGCTCGCACCGGCGACACGGCTCGGGTCGGGGTGGCTGGCGATCCTGCTCGCCTACCCCCTGGCCCGCCGCGTGCAGCAGCACGCCGAGGGCAACCGGCCCCGCCACTGGTGGCGTGCGTCGGTGTGGTCGGACCGGTGGGCGCTGGCCCGGGCACTGCGCGACTGGCGCTGGACCTCGCCGGTGCTGGCGCTCGCCCGCCAGCGGGTCGGCCGTGCCGGGCGGCCGATCCTCGTGGCCGGCGTGGTCCTGCGGGCGACCGGCATCCTGCTGTTCCCGATCATGTTCGCCGTGCTGGTGACCAGGCTGGAGTGAACCGACCATGACGACCCCGACCTTCGCGGTCAGTGCAACCCCGCACCGCGACGCGCTACTCACGCTCACCGATGGCCGCCACCTCGGCGTCGCCAGCTGGGGGGAGCACGGCGGGCGCCCGGTCGTGGTCTGCCACGGCAACCCGGGCTCCCGGCTGATCTGCCCGGACCTCGCCTCGACGCTGGCGGCCGGGGTGCAGTTGATCGCCGTGGACCGGCCGGGGATCGGCCGCTCGGACCCGAAGCTGGGCTTCACCCTGCGCGACACCGCCGACGATCTCGCCGACGTGCTGCGCCACCTCGACCTCGACACCTGCACCGTGGTCGGCTGGTCCTCCGGGGCGCACCAGGCCCTAGCGCTCGGCGCCGTCCACCCGGCGCTCGTCGAGCACGTCGTGCTCGCCGGCAGCCCCGGGCCACCCGACGACCCCGAGGTTGTGGCGCAGCGCAGCGAGACGGTCGGCCTGATCATCGAGGCGGTGCGGGCCGGCAGCCGGAACGCGCTCACCGAGGTGGTGGCGCGCTTCCAGGCAGTGGTCGACGACCCCGCGACGATCCTGCGCAGCACCCTGGCCGACGACACGGACCCGGATCGCCGGCTGATGCAGGACCCCGAGGTGGCTCGGTTCCTGGTCGCGATGTGGACCGAGGGGGTACGGCAAGGCCCGGAGGGGCTGGCCGAGATGTGGGCTGCACAGAACGCCCGCGACTGGGGCTGGCTTCCGGAGCAGATCGACGTCCCGGTGACCGTCTGGCACGGCGTCGACGACCGCGTCTGCCCCGTCGGGCAGGCCGAGCGGCTCGCGGCCCGGATCCCCGGAGCGAGGATGCGGCGCATCGAAGCCGCAGGTCACCTCGTGCCGATCGAGCACTGGGCGCAGATGCTCGTCCCGGCCTGAGTCCCGCTCGCCATCGGCGGCACGGCGCGGGTCGCGGGGCTAGGGGCCACCGGCGTCCTCGTCGCCATCTTGCTCGGCCTGCGCCGGCCCCGCGGTCATGGCCCGGGTCGGATCGAGCAGCCGCCGCAGCCCCGTGCGCAGCAGCGACGAGTCGGGCGCGACGATGCCGAGCAAGGCGAGCACCGCGAACCCCTGATCGAGCGCGCTGAGCAGCACGGCGACCTCCTCGGGCGCGAGCGGCTCACCATCCGCCGGCGAGGCGCTGGCGACCCCACGGAAGGCATCGAGCAGCACCTGGGCACGCCGGGTCAGGGCCGGGCCGAGCAGCTCGTCGCGGGCCGCCGTGGCGATGAACTCCAGGGTCGCGAGCCCGAGCCCACGCATCAGCTCGGAGAGGTCCGCGGGGCCGTCCTCGAGGGTGTCCATCGCGGTGGGCGGCGGGAGCAGCACCGGTCCGAAGGGATCCCAGCCCTCCCCCTGCATAGCGGCCAGGTTGCGGTCCATGACGGCGAGGAACAGCTCCGCCTTACCGTCGAAGTTCGAGTAGACCGCGCCCTTGGAGAAGCCGGCGTGGTTGGCGATGCCCTCGAGGTTGGCGCCGTGGTAGCCGTCGCGGGAGAAGACCACCAGCGCGGACTCGACCAGCGCGGCGCGGGTCTCGCGCTGACGTTCGGCCCGGGTGCGGGGTCGTGCGCGCTCCCCGTCGCTGGCTGGGGGCACGTCGCCGACGGGTGGAGGGGGCGGGAAGGAGGACATGGCCCCAGCGTAGCTTGACGTACCAGCAGTATTGGGATACTGTAGGTATTCAGATACTAATAGTACGCCAATGAGGAGGAACGCGACCATGGCCACGGTGCTCGAGATCGAGGGACTGACCCGA
>SLLJ01000428.1 GCA_007134165.1 Nitriliruptoraceae bacterium
CGGCTTCGACGTCTCGTCCGAGAAGGTCGCACAGCTCGAGGCCGGGGTCAGCTACGTCGAGGACGTAGCGAGTGAGGAGCTCGCCGGTGCGCTCGCTGCCGGTGCCCGGTTCACCACCGACGAGGACGCCCTGCGCGATGTCGACGCGATCTTCATCGCGGTGCCGTCACCGTTGGGACGTAACCGGCAGCCGGACATGAGCTTCATCGAGGCTGCGGCCGACACCGTCTCCCGGGTCGCCCGTCCCGGCCAGCTGATCTCGCTCGAGTCGACCACCTATCCCGGCACCACCGAGGATCACCTCATCCCGGCGGTTGAGCGCGCCGGGCTGACCCTGGACGAGGACGTGTTCGTGACCTTCTCGCCCGAGCGTGTCGACCCCGGCAACGTGCTGCACACCTCGGACATCCCCAAGGTCGTCGGTGGGGTCACGCACGCCTCCGGTGAGGTCGGGGCGGCCGCGTACGGGCGCCTGGTCGACAAGGTCCACCTCGTCTCCTCCGCGCGAGCGGCAGAGCTGACCAAGCTGCTCGAGAACACCTACCGGGCCGTCAACATCGCCATGGTCAACGAGCTGGCGCAGGTCGCGAACGTCTTCGACATCGACGTCTGGGAGGTGATCGATGCGGCGGCGACCAAGCCCTTCGGGTTCCAACCCTTCTACCCCGGCCCCGGCGTCGGTGGCCACTGCATCCCCCTCGACCCGCAGTTCCTGGCGTGGCGGGCCAAGGAACTGCGCGTCGCGACACGGTTCATCGACCTGGCGGAGGACGTCAACCTCCACATGCCCGACTACGTCGTCGACCGGACGCAATCGCTGCTCAACGGGCGAGGGATGCCCGTGTTCGGCACCCGGGTCCTTGGCATCGGTGCCGCCTACAAGAAGAACATCGCCGACGATCGGGAGTCGCCCTCGATCGACGTCCTCCGCCTGCTGAAGCGTCGCGGCGCGGTCGTCGGGGTGCTCGACCCGCACGTGCCGCACGATCGGCTCGCCCGTCATGGGTTCGAGGTGGTGGCCGACGATGGTGACGCGCTGGCGGAGTGGGACCTCGCCGTGGTGCTCACCGACCATGACGCGATCGACCTCGAGCGTGTCGCCGACCGCGTGGGGCTGGTCTTCGACACCCGGGGTGTCTACCGTCGTCGCGGGATCGAACGCGACGACGTGGTCGCGCTCTGAGCGTCGGCCGTGCGAGGTCCACCGAGTCCCCTCACCCGCGAGGCGGCAGGACCGAGGGCGACAGGACCGGGGGCGACAGGACCGGGGGCGACAGGACCGGGGGCGACACCGTGATCCGTGTCCTGGTCGTGACCACCGTGCACACCCCGCTCGACGCGCGGATCCATCACCGACAGATCCGAGCGCTGCGTGACGCCGACCACGTGGTGACCTACGCGGCGCCGTGGCGAGCGACCGGCACACCGATGTCCGCGTGCCTCGATGGGGTCCGGCCGGTCGACCTGCCTCGGTCGGTCGGTCGCCGGCGGTGGAGGGCGATCCGCGCAGCACGTCGGCTCCTCCGCGTGGCTGCCGGCGCCCACGACCTGGTCCTGGTCCACGATCCCGAGCTGCTGTTGGCGCTCCCACCACGGCGCCACCGTGTCCCGGTCGTCTGGGACGTCCACGAGGACACGCCTGCGTCACTGATCGACCGACCGTGGGTGCCACGTCCGGTCCGGCCGCTCGCGACGTGGTTCGCGGCCCGCCTCGAGGGATGGGCCGAGCAGCGCTGCCACCTGACGCTGGCCGAGGAGTCCTACGTCGACCGGTTCTCCCGCCCCCATCCGGTCGTGCCCAACCATCCCTGGCTCCCTGACGAGGAGCCACCGCCACCGGGGTCGGAGCGGGTCGTCTACGTCGGCAGGATCGCGCGCTCACGGGGCGCCCTCGAGGTTCTGGAGCTGGCACGCCGGTTGCGCCACGACCCGCTGCGTGTGGAGCTGATCGGTGAGGCGGATCGCGACGTGCGTCAGCAGGTCGCCGCGGCACACGAGCGAGGCGAGCTGCACTGGCACGGCTTCGTGCCGAACGAGCGCGCGCTCGAGCTCATCGAGGGCGCGGCAGCGGGGCTGTCGCTGATCCATCCGCAGCCCAACCATGCCGGGTCGCTGCAGACCAAGGTGCTCGAGTACCTCTCCCGGCGTGTCCCGGTCGTCACCACCGACCTGCCCGTGACCGGCCTGTTCGTCCGGCGACACGCTGTCGGGTTGGTGGTGCCGGTGGGTGACGACGATGCCGTCGAGGCAGCGGTGCGCCACCTCGCGACGGCCCACGATGAGCGGCGAGCGATCGCGGAACGCGGCTACGCGTTGGTGCGGGACGAGCTGAACTGGAACCGCTCAGGTGCGCGGTTCGTCGCATACCTCGAGGAGCTCGCCGGTCTCGTGACGCCAGGGGAACCGAGGTGACCGTTCCGCCGGAGCACCCCGAACCAGGGAGAGGACGAGGGGACGCAGGAGCGGACGGTCCGGGTCGGGACACCGATCCGCTCCCCGCACTCGGCACCGATGAGCAGGTCAGCGTGGTGGTGCCCGCCCGTGACGCAGCGGACGTCGTCGGCCGGGCGCTCGCGTCCGCGCTGGGTCAGGACGGCGTGGCCGAGGTGGTGGTCGCTGCTGCGGATGCCCCGACGCGCGAGGCTGCCGAGGCGGTCGCCGCCCGTGACCCACGGGTGCGGGTGATCGACAACCCGACCGGGCGGACACCCGACGCCTTGAACCTGGCGATCGGTGCCAGTCGCGGTGAGGTCGTGGTGCGGCTCGACGCCCATGCCGAGCTGCCCGACGGCTACGTCCCGACGGCGGTGGCGACGCTGGCCGAGACCGGTGCCGCGAACGTGGGTGGGTCACAGGTCCCCACCGCCGAGCGCGGTTTCGCCCGGGCGGTGGCCGCGGCGATGCGGTCACCCGTCGGCGCCGGTGGGGCGACCTACCGTGTCGGCGGGGCCGAAGGTCCGGTGGACACGGTCTACCTCGGCGTCTTCCGGAGGGCGGCGCTGGACGTGGTCGGCGGGTTCGACCCGCGGTTCGAACGCAACCAGGACTCGGAGCTCAACCTGCGCCTGCGCCGTGCCGGCTTCGTGGTGTGGTTCGAGCCCAAGCTGTCGGTGGCCTACCGTCCGCGAGCGACGATCCGGGGCCTGGCGTCCCAGTACCTGCAGTACGGGCGGTGGCGTCGCCTGACCGTTCGGACCCACCCGGGGTCGATCGCACCCCGGCAGCTCGCCCCGCCGCTGCTGCTGGCGGCCCTCGCCTCGGCCTGCGTCGTCTCGATCGCCGCGGGGTCGGCGATCCCCCTCGGGCTGACGGCAGCGGTCTACGTCGCCGGGCTGATCCTGGCCGCCGTGGTCGCGGTCCCGACCCTCTGGCTGGTCCCGGCGACGGTGGTCGCCTTCGCGACGATGCACCTGGCCTGGGGCGTCGGGTTCCTGCTCGGCCC
>SLLJ01000460.1 GCA_007134165.1 Nitriliruptoraceae bacterium
CCGCAGCCGCTCGCGCTCGGCCCCGGGGGGCAAGGCCATGGGGTCGGCGCGCGGCGGATCGGCCGGCAAGTCCGGGGGCTCGACGCGCCGCTCCTCGACCCCCAAGCGCAGCGCACCGAGCCGCTCCAGTGGCAGCCGGAGCCGGAGCCGGAGCCGGAGCACGAGCCGATCGCGTGGCAGCAGCCGCCGCCGCTGAACGCTGGCTGGACGGCTCAGCCTGCAGACAACCGGGCCGTCATGCGCCGCACGGTGGCCGGGATGGCGTCCACGTCACACGACGTCGACCCGACGCTGGAGGCAACGGCCGGGATCGAGGGTGGCGATGTGCCGTCCTCCAGATCGCCGCCGAACTCGCTGCTCGGATCCAGCGGCAGGCGTGGCCCACGCACCTCCTGCAGCTGCACCTCCGTCTCGAAGCTGCAGGCACCCGACGCCCTCGACACCCGGACGGGCACCGCTGCAGCCCGAAGGTTCGGGTCCGACTGACCCCGAGCACCCAGACGTCGACCTAGGCTTGGCATCCGTCCTCGGGAGCTGCCCGTGCACCGACCCCAGCCTCCACCGCCACCGGGTGGCCATCCGGCGCCCGACCGCCGGTGGGAACGGCAGGGTCTGAGCGCCGAGCACGTCGCACAGCGCATCCAGGACGGTCTGGTCAACGACGTGGGTGGCGCCGCCACGCGCACGATCGAGGAGATCGTACGCGCCAACGTGCTGACCCGGTTCAACGCGCTGATCGGTGGACTGCTGCTGGTCATCCTGATCGTCGCACCGATCCAGGACGCGCTGTTCGGGTTGGTCGCCATCGCCAACACGCTGATCGGCATCGCCCAGGAGGTGCGGGCCAAACGCACCCTCGACCGACTCAACGTGGTCAACGCGCCGCGCGCCAAGGTCGTGCGCGACGGCGAGCAGTTCGAACTCGACACCTCGCAGTTGGTCGTCGACGACCTGCTGCTGGTCTCTGCGGGCGACCAGCTCGCGGTGGACGGCGAGGTGGTGGACGCCATCGGTCTCGAGATGAACGAGGCTCTGGTGACCGGGGAGTCCGACGCCGTGCCCAAGCTCGCGGGCGCCGAGGTGCTCTCGGGCAGCTTCGTGGCGGCAGGTTCAGGTCGCATCCGGGCCACCCGGGTTGGTCGGGAGTCCTTCGCCGGCCGACTCACCGAACAGGCCCGGCAGTTCACGCTGGTCAACTCCGAGCTGCGCGGGGGCATCGACCGCATCCTCGAGGTGGTGACCTGGGTGTTGGTGCCCACCGCCCTGCTGCTGCTGGTGACCCAACTGCTCCAGGCCCAAGGGGTCCGCCAGGCGCTGGCGGGATCCGTGGCGGGCACGATCGCGATCATCCCCGAAGGGCTGGTGCTGCTCACCAGCGTGGCCTTCGCCGCCGCGGTCGTTCGGCTCGGCCAGCGCAGCGTGCTGGTTCAGGAGCTCCCGGCCGTGGAGACCCTGGCCCGGGTCGACACCGTCTGCTTCGACAAGACCGGCACGCTGACCACCGGCCAGATCCGGCTGCAGGACCTCGAGTTGCTGACCGCAGAGGACGAGGTCGACGACACGGCGGTGCGCGACGCGCTGGGGGCGCTGGCCGCCTCGGAGCTCGAACCCAACGCCACGATGCGCGCGATCGCTGCCGGCTGCCGACCACCGATGTCCTGGCGCTCCACCGGGGCCGTGCCCTTCTCCTCGGCGCGCAAGTGGAGTGCGGCGAGCTTCTCGGACCAGGGCACCTACGTGCTCGGCGCCCCCGACGTGCTGCTGCGCGCCATGCCCGAGGACCCGACCCTCAGCGCCCGGATCGACGCAGCCGTCGCGACTGGCCAGCGAGTGGTCCTGCTGGCCATCAGCCGGCAACCGGTGGACGAGGCCCGGCTGCCCGACGACCTGCGGGCGCTCGCGCTGGTCCTGCTCGCTGAGGAGTTGCGCAGCGACGCGTTCGACACGATCCGCTACTTCCACGACCAGGGCGTGCGCACGCTGCTGATCTCGGGTGACCACCCCCGGACCGTGGCGGCCGTGGCCCGCCGCGTCGGAGTGCTGCCCGACCACGAGGCGACCACCGACGCTGTCGAGTCAGCAACGTTCGCGGCCAGGCGGGTCGACGTCGCGCAGATCGAGGCGGTCGACGGCCTGCACCTGCCAGAGGACCCCGGGGAGCTCGCCGCCGTGGCCGCAGACACCGCGGTGTTCGGCCGGGTCACGCCCGACGACAAGCGGCGGCTGGTCGCCGCCCTGCAGCGCAACGGTGCCGTGGTGGCCATGACGGGCGACGGGGTCAACGACGTGCTCGCGCTCAAGGACGCGGACATCGGCATCGCGATGGGCGACGGTGCTGGCGCGACCCGCAGCGTGGCGCAGTTGGTGCTGCTCGACAGCGACTTCTCGAGCCTCCCCGACATCGTGGCCGAGGGCCGACGGGTCATCGGCAACATCGAGCGCGTCACCAACCTGTTCCTGACCAAGACCGTCTACGCGACCCTGCTGGCCATCGCCGTCGGTGTCGCCCAGCTCCCCTTCCCGTTCCTGCCCCGGCACCTGTCGCTGGTCGGGAGTCTCACCGTCGGCATCCCCGCGTTCTTCCTCGCGCTCGAACCCCACCACCGCGCGGCGCGACCGGGCTTCCTACGCCGCGCGGTCGCCTTCGCCATCCCAGCCGGCATCGCCGCCGGCGTCGCCACCTTCGCGTCCTTCTGGCTCGCGCAGACGATCGAGGCCGTCGGGCTCGAGGCGGCCCGCACGACCGCCACCATCACCCTCTTCGGGCTGGGCCTGCTGGTACTGCGGCTGCTGTCACGGCCGATGAACCTGCTGCGCCACACGCTGGTCTACGGCTCGGGCATCGCCTTTCTGCTGGCGCTGTTCATCCCCCTGTCCCGGGAGTTCTTCGCACTGGTGCTGCCCCCAGCGGTGGTGCTGCTCGCCGCGGTGGGCATCGTGGCGATCGCCGGGGTGATCATGGACACCGTCGCCAACACGCTGCGCACCGGTCAGCGTCTGCTCCAGGAGCCCGCGGTGCGCGAGCTGCTGGCCTCCGCCAGCGCGAGCGGCGAGACCGCGCCCGAGTCCGACCGCGGGACCTGACCGCAAGCCCCAACGACCCGGGCCACGCCCCCGGGCCACGCGTGTCAAGGGCCACCGGGCCACGCCCCTGGGCCACGCCCCCGGGCCACGCCCCCGGGCCTGCCCCACGCACGCGTCGCCACCGACCATCGCACCGCGTCCGACCCGGCGTACCCAGGCGGTCACCAGTGGCCGCCTGGGTACGCCACATCCCCCACGCTGGACCATCCGGCGTACCCAACCGGTCAGCCATGACCGCCTGGGTACGCCACGCCCCCAACCGACCCCCTGGCCACCCCTCCGCCGCACGCAAGGCGCACAACCAGCAGCGCAGAACGCGCACAACCGCTGCCCTGCACCCGCTTCACGACGCGGATCGCACCACCACATGCGCCACGCCTACCGACCCGCGACCGCAGCAGCAACCACCCCGACCGCCCGACCGCACGACCGTCCCAGCCCGGCTGCTGACGACGCGGTTCTCACCGTTGTCACGAGCAGTCGTCGGCCACGGGAGGGCCCGTCCGTACCGTTCCGCGCCTGCTGTCCGTCCGCCCCTGCGGCGCTCGTCCCTCCTCGAGGTTCCCATGAGCACTATCTCGAGCCCCTCGCCCGGCGCCCTGCCCGATCCCGACCCGGACACCCCCGACGTGGTCCACCTCGCTCCTCCCACTGACCTGCCGGCCCCCGAGGCTCGCGCGGTGACCATCGGAGGGCTGGGGGCGCTGGCCCTCGCGTGGTACGCCTTCCAGCGCTACGGCATCGACCGTGCGGTGCTGTTCGTCATCGGCCTCGGACTGGGCGTCGCCCTGTTCCATGCCCGGTTCGGGTTCACCTCGGCCTGGCGGCAACTCGTCAGCGTCGGCCAGGGCCGGGGGCTGCAGGCCCACACGCTGCTGCTCGGCACCTCGGCGGTGCTGTTCGCCCCGATCCTGGCCGGTGGGGTGGGGTGGTTCGGGACCGAGCCGGCCGGCTATGTCGCTCCGATCACCCTCGGGTTGTTCGTCGGATCGGTGCTGTTCGGCATCGGGATGCAGCTCGGCGGTGCCTGCGCGTCCGGCACGCTGTACGCGACCGGTTCGGGCCACGTGCCGGTGCTGATCACGCTGGCCGCGTTCATCGGCGGGTCGGTGCTCGGGGTGCGCACCGTGCCGTGGTGGCAGCCGGGTGGGCGGGCCGGGCTCGTGCTCAGCGACCCGGTGTCCCTGGCGGACACTCGCTTCGGCTACGCCGGCGGGGTGGCGTTGACGTTGGCCGCACTGCTCGCCATCGCCGGGCTCGCTGAGGTCGTGCGTCGTCGTCGGCAGCCACCGCCGATCGCACCGGTGCCCAGCGCTGCCAAGACCGCCCGCATCCTGCGTGGCGCTTGGCCGCTGTGGGTCGGGGCACTGGTCCTGGCCGGCCTCAACGCGCTGGTACTGCTGACCTCCGGGCGGCCGTGGGGCGTCACCGGTGCCTTCCGGCTGTGGGGCTCGAAGCTCGTGGGTGCGCTGGGCGGTGACCCGGCGTCCTGGCCGGCCTGGCAGGACAACCCGGCGATCCACGCCTCGATCCTGCTCGACAACACCAGCGTCACCAACCTCGGCATCATCCTCGGAGCCATGATCGCTGCCGGCGCTGCGGGCAGCTTCGCCCTGCGCGGTCGCACCCCCCGCAACGTCGTCGCCGCACACACGGTGGGCGGCATCGCGATGGGCTACGGCGCGAGCATCGCCTTCGGCTGCAACATCGGCGCCTACCTGTCAGGGATCGCCTCGCTCAGCCTGCACGGCTGGATCTGGGGGCTGATGGCGCTGGCCGGTACCTGGATCGGGCTGCGGCTGCGTTCACGGTTCGGACTGACCAACCCCCGCCCGACCGACAGCGTGTGCTGACGCCTCCCGGCAGCCCCCCAACCGATCCAGGCCGTGATCCGTAGGCCGGGATCAGCCGGCCGGGATCAGCCGTTCGGGATCAGTAGGCCGGGATCAGCCGTTCGGGATCAGTAGGCCGGGATCAGCCGGCCGTCCAGGTCGCCCGCACCCCCTCGACATCCACCGTCACCTGCCACCCCTCCCCCAGCACCGGCTCAGCCGTGAGCTCGTCGGGGGTGGTCGACGGCTGCGCGATCAGCCACGCGGCCAGTCGGCCCTTGGCGACCTTGGTCCGGGCCGCATTGGCAGCTCGCCCATCGGGCCGCACGAACACGACCCGCACGACCTGACTCGCCCGGCGTCGGGCCACCGGCCAGACCCGGGCATGCTCGCCGGGCAGCAGATCCCATACCCGTCGGTCGACCAGGCGCTGCTCCAGAACCTCCGTCGCCCGCGGCCGCCAGAACGCAGCGAGCCCACCCAACAACGGGAGTGATCCCGTGAGTTCGAGGCGGTAGGCGGGCACCGGCTCGCCGAGTTCGACGAGCCCCAGCAGCGCCGAGACCACCAGCACCTCGACGCCCAGGGCCCGGGCCGCCACCCGATCGGGATCCAACCCAGCCAACCCGGCATTCGCGTGCACGACCCCGTCATACCGCTGGTGGGCGGGCAGGGTCGAAGCGTCGGCCAGGCCGCGCAGCACGGCCCGCTGGTCCTCCGCTCGGGACACCCCGACCCCGGTCAGCCGCGCCAGGGCGGTCGGCTCGAGATCGTCCGCCGCGGCGAGCACCGCCGCAAGCACCTCACGCCGGGCCGGACCGAGCGGACCGTCGTCGCCAGCCGCCACCTCGCCATAGGCGGGGCCTGCGCCCCCCCGCACCTTGCCCTTGGCGCCGGGCAGCAGCAGCACCGGATCCATCACGCGGGTGCCGTCGTCCCGCGGATCACGGAGACCCGTCCTCGACCCCGGGCGCCGCGCGGACCCCGACCCGCAAGGTGATCAGCAGCGCCAGCGCCACGCTCAGCCCGAACAGCCCGACCCCCAGGGGAATGTGCAGCGAGGAGGCCAGCGCGATCCCGCTGCGGCGCCCGACATAGCCGAGCCCGGTCTGCCCGATCAGCCCGAACAACAGCAGGCCCGCGAGCAGCACCAGGCCCCAGCCGACCCGGGCCACCAGCGACAAAGCGAGGGTTGCCAGCGCCAGACCCAGCACCCCGTGGCCGATCCCGCCGTGCAGGCTGATGAGGTTCTGATCCTGGAACCAGCCCTGGCCGGCGAGCACGGCCTGGACCGCGATACCGGCCAGCACCAGCCAGGCCAGGATCGTCAGCAGCTTGACGGCACGAGCAGCCACTTCGGCCTCCGGATCGGCGGCCCGCGAGGCTAGCGCGCGGCGGGGTCCTGTCCCGACACCAACGCACGGACCTCGGCCGCAGCGCCGGTGAGCACGACCAGGCCGTCGCCGGGCTCGAGCGTCGTCGCGCCGGTGGGCATCACGACCTCGCCGTGCCGCCGCACGCTGGTCAGCACGGTGCGCTCGGGCCAGGCCACGTCCCGGACCGCCACGCCGGCCAGCGGTGAGGTCTCATCGACGAACAGTTCCACGAAGCCGACCCCGGTGAGGTCGCGCAGCTGCCCCGTGGCGCGTCGCTGCTGGACCCCGAGGCTGCGGTCGATACCGCGCTGGTAGGCACGCACCACGTCCGCACGCCGCATCATCCCGACCACCCGGCGGGTGATCGGATCGACCACCGGAACCCGGCCGACATCCAGCGCAGCCATCCGGCGCACGGCCCGGAACACGGGGTCCTCGGGGGTGACCGTCACGACCCGGCGGGTCGCGAGCTGTTCGGCGGTGTCGCCCTCCCGGTCGAGGTCCCGCACCGTGACCACGCCGATGAGACGGCCGTCGCTTGCGGTGACCGCCACGCCGTGCCCACCCGAGGCGTCGATGGCGGCGGCGACCTCATCGCGGACTGCGGAGGCCTCGACCACCGGATGATCGCGCCGCATGACCTCGCCGACGGTGACCAGTTGCAGCACGTCGAGGTCCTCGGGTTGGCCGTAGACGACCCCTCGTTGGCGCAGCTGGTGCAGGTAGATCGAGTCGGACCCACGCAGCTCCGCGACCAGGGTGGCGGCCCCGACCGCGACCATCAACGGCAGGACCAGTTCGTAGCTGCGGGTCAGCTCGAAGACGATCAGGATGCCGGTCAGCGGGGCGCGGGCGGTGGCGGAGAACACGGCGGCCATTCCGACCAGGGCGAAGGCGCCGGGATCGACCTCGGTGCCGAGCAGGTTGGCCGCAACGATGCCGTAGGCCCCGCCCAGCGCCGCGCCGGTGAACAGCGTGGGGGCGAACACCCCGACCGGCGCGCCCGCCCCGGTGGACACCGAGGTGGTGAACAGCTTGGCGACCAACAGCAGCAGCAGGAACGCCGCTCCGGCCCAGTCCAACCCGAAGCGCACGTCGAGCATCGCCTGGATCGGCCGACGGGTGCCGTCGATGGCTGGCAGCGACGATCCGTCGCCGAGTACCTCGGGCAGGCTCAGGGCCACGACACCAACCACCGCGCCGCTCAGCGCCAGCGACAGTGGTCGCCCGATGCGGCCACGCAGACGGGTGAACAGGCGGCGCGAAAGGTCGTCGCCGCGCCGGAACCCGGAGGCGACCAGCACCGCGGTCAGTCCGAGCAGCGCGTAGAGCAGGAGTTCCGCGGGCGAGCCGAGCTCCAGGCCCGGGCGTGGTCGGAAGGGAGCCAGGTTCGCGCCGACCAACTGCCGAGCGGTGACCGAGCCGACCACCGAGGCGACCACGACCACCTGCAGCGACCCGGCCCGGCGCAGTCCGCCGAGCAGCAGTTCGATGGCGAAGAGCATCCCACCGATGGGCGCGTTGAACGACGCGCCGATGCCGGCAGCGGCACCGGCCGCGACCAGCGCGCGGGTGCGGTCCTCGTCGACCGGGATGACGCGAGCGAGCAGCGAACCGACGGCGCCACCGATCATCACGATCGGTCCCTCACGCCCGCCCGAAGCCCCGGTCCCCAGCGCCAGCCCGGTCGCCAGCGTGCCCACCAGCGGCACCCGCGCGCGGAACCGGCCGCCCTGCAACGCGACGGTCTCCATGGTGGTGACCACCCCGCCACCGGCCGCCTCGGGCACGCGAATCAGCAACAGCCCGACTACCAGGCCACCGACCGTCGGGACCACGATCAGCTGCCAGGGGGGTACCGGCACCGACCAGGCCGTGGTCAGCACCAGCTCGACCAACTCGATCAGCGCCCAGGCGAGCACACCGGTACCGAGCCCCGTGGCCACACCCAGGCCGAGCATGACCGGCTCGATCGTGCCCTCCCGGCGCAGCTGGCGACGCAGCCCCTCGAGGGCCGCGAGCAGCCGACGTACGGACACCGGGGCGCGGGTGGGCACGGTCGTGGCCTCCTACGCCCGGAGCGGGGCACTCACACGCGAGCCGGAGCGTCCACGCCCACCTCGACCGTCTCGCCCGGTTCGACCGTGGCGTGCCGGCCGTGGACGACGACCTCGACCGGGGCAGGGTTGTCCTCGGGTGCACGCACGCGGACCTGCTCGCCGCTGGCCTCGACCTGCAGCCAGCTGCCACGGACCGCGAGCCCGAACCGCATTGCCTGCCAGGAGTCGGGCAGCTGTGGGGAGATCTCGACCAGGTCGGGACGCACATGGACGCCGGCGAAGCCGAACAGCGCGACCTGCCAGGTCGCCCCGCAGGCCGCGACGTGAATACCGCCGATGAAGGTGCCGCCGGGCATCGGGTTGTGATCGGCGAGAAGGTCGACGGTCGCGCCCTTGACGAACAGCTGCTCGGCCTGTTCGAGCCGCCCGAGCCGGGCGAGCACCAGCGCGTACATCGGTGGCGACAGCGAGGATCCGTGCTGGGTGCGCGGCAGGTAGTGGTCGACGTTGGCGGCCAGCACCTCACGGGGGTAACGCTCGGGTTGGTTGACGAACAGTTGCACCACGTCGGCCTGCTTGATGACCTGGGTGTGCACCGCGACGCCGTTGGGCCAGCCCCAGTACTCAGCCGGATCCTTCAGCCGTGCACGCACGTCTTCGGGGCGGACATCCTCGAGCTCGTGGTAGCCGGTGAACTGTTCGAGCACGAGGGTCTCGGGGTCGGGTTCGACGACCACGAGCTTGTCGAGGATGTCGAGCCACAGCTCGCGCTCCTCGTCGCGCAGGTCGAGCCGGTCACGCAGGCTGGCGAGCAGTTCGGGGTAGTCGCGCTCGAGCCGGTTGAACAATCGGCAGGCGAGGTCGAGAGCCACGCGGGACTGCTCGACGGTGAACAGGTTGTCGTCGACGTTCTCGTGGTACTCGTCGGGACCGAGCAACCGGATGAAGTGGTAGGCGCCGTCTGCCGGGCGGTAGTACACGAAGGAGGCCAAGAACCGCGCCACCTCGAAGACGATCTCGGCGCCATGGTCCTGCACGTAGGCGACATCGCCGGTGGTCTTGGCGTAACCGTCGATGGTGGCGGCGATGTCGGGCGAGATGTGGATCTGCCAGTTGTTGAAGTGGTTGCGGATGGGACGCCCGGTCAGTACGTCTTCGAAGAAGAAGTCGGGGCACAGCTCGTCACCGGTGTCTCCCGAGATCCAGGCGTAGAAGGCGCCCTGGTAGCCGTAGCGCCGGGCCTTTCGCCGAGCGCCGTCCAGCGTGCGGAAGCGGTAATCGAGTAGCCCACGTGCCACCTCGGGGAAGGTGTGGATCCACATCGGCAGGTTGAAGACTTCCTGGTCCCAGAAGGCCGCTCCCTGATAGGCCTGGCACGACAGCCCCCGCGCACCGATCGGTAGGTGCGAGGCGTGCATCGGGGTGGCGATGACCGCGTGGTAGGTGTTGTAGCGCAGCAGGGCCTGAGCGACCGGGTCGCCGTCGATCTCGACGTCGAGTCGCTGCCAGCGCTGGTCCCAGGCGATCGCGTGGCGGGTGAGCAGCGTCTCATAGCCCTCGGCGGCTGCCGAGCGCGCCAGGGCCAGGGCCGATTCGTGCGGATCGTCGACCCCGTCGTTGCCGGAGTACACGGTCATGACCTGATCGACGATCAGGCAGCCCTCAGGACCGACCTCGACGTCCTGGATGCGCAGCACCCGGCGATCGTCCCGCTCGATGCGCTCGGCGTGCAGTTGGCCCCCCTGCATCGCGATCGCGTGGCCGACCGCGATCGGCAGGCCACGTTCGGTGGTGGTCAGGCGCATGCTCAGCGCGTCGTCGTGCACCAGTGGCTCGACGGCGGCGAAGTGGTCGCCGTTCAGGCTCCAGACCTCGCCATCGATGCCGGTGGCGAAGGTCAACCGGGCGCCCGGTTCGGCGAACACGCGCTGGCGCTGGGCGATCAGGTGGCGCTCGTCCATGGACGCGAAGCGACCGTCCCGCAGAGCTTGGACCGGACCGGAGGCCGGCCCGTAACGCCGTCGCTGCAGGCCGTAGCGCACATCGAGTCGGCGCTCGAGCACGTCACGGTCGGAGGTGACCTCGTCGGCCGGCACCGCGATCGGTTCCCCGAGGTGGGACCAGCGCGCATACAGCGCGTTGGGCACGTTGCACAACTCCGTCCATTTGCCGTCGGCGTTGTCCCAGGTGTCGGAGACCGTGCAGCCCACCGTCGCCGCGGCGTCCCACTCCGGCAGGGTGCCGCGGTAGCCGAGGTAGCCGTTGCCGGTCAGATGGTTGGTGGCCAGGTTGACGATCTGGTCGGGGTCGTGGTGGTCGTCGACCACCAACCAGCCGTCGACCATCAGCGGGCCGTTGCCCAGCCGGTGCTCCTCAGGGGGGGCGACCACATCCAGGTCCACGTCGTAGGTGGAGTCGAAGCGGTGGTGGGCGTGCCCGACCCGTGCCTCAGGGCCGACGCCGACCGCGACCATGCCGGCAGCCAGGGCAGCGTCGACGCCGGACTCGGCGTCCTCGACCACGATGCAGGCCTCGGCCGGCACACCCAGCAGGTCGGCAGCCGCCAGGAACAGGTCCGGGGCGGGCTTGGCCTGCTCGACGGTGTGACCGTCGGCCACCGCGTCGAACAGTGCGGTCATGCCGAGCCGCTCGAGCACGAAATGGGCGTTCTTGGACGACGAGCCGATGGCGACCTTCATGCCGCGCCGCTTGGCGTCGAGCACCAGGGTGGCCGCACCCGGCAGCGCATCCTTGGGCCCCATGTCCTGCAGGGAGTCGACGTAGTAGCGGTTCTTGCGCTCAGCCATCTCGGCGAAGCGCTCGTCGTCAACCTCGCGGTCGCCGAGTAGCAGCCGAAGCGAGTCGTTGCGCGACACGCCGCGCAGCGCCTCGTTGGCCTGGCGGTCGAAGGGAATGCCATCTTCGTCGGCCAGCCGCTGCCAGCCGAGGTAGTGGAACTCGGCGGTGTCGGTCAACACCCCGTCGAGGTCGAAAATCACGGCGCTGAGTCGCTGGTCGGCCACGAGGCTGCCCTCTCGGTTCGATCGACGGGTCGGCACCGACGAACCTAGTCCCCGCCACGTGCCGGTGCTGCCGACACCGGGCGTCCGTTCGACCGCCGGCCGGGGGGCGTTCGGCCCTTCGCACGCCACCGGGGACGCGCGAGGATCATGACGCGTGGTCGGGCCGCAACGGGATGGCCCACCACCCGCGACGAGGAGACGGCGGATGCGGCGGGTCGTGGTGGCAGGCGCGGCCGGACGGGACTTCCACGACTTCCAGGTCGTCCTGCGTGACGATCCGGACGTCGAGGTGGTGGCATTCACGGCCACCCAGATCCCCGGCATCGACGATCGCCGCTTCCCGGCCAGCCTCGCTGGCCCCCGCTACCCCTCCGGGATCCCGATCCGCCCCGAGACCGAGCTGGAGTCCCTGATCGCCGAGCACGAGGTCGACGAGGTCGTCTTCGCCTACTCCGACGTCCCCCACGAGCACGTCATGCACCTTGCCTCCCGGGCCCTGGCCGGAGGAGCGGACCTGCGGATCATCGGCCCGCGGGCCTCACAGCTGATCAGCCCGGTACCGGTGGTGGCCGTGACCGCGGTGCGCACCGGGTGCGGCAAGAGCCAGACCACCCGCCGCATCGGTGAACTGCTGCTCGAGGCCGGGCTGCGCCCGGTGCTGGTCCGCCACCCGATGCCCTACGGCGACCTCGAGGCGATGCGTGTCCAGCGCTTCGCGACACTCGCGGACATCGACGCCTCCGACCCGACCATCGAGGAGCGCGAGGAGTACGAGGCACCGGTGCGCGCCGGGCTGATCCTCTACGCGGGGGTGGACTACGCCGCGATCCTCGCCGAGGCCGCCGCCGAGGCCGACGTGCTGATCTGGGACGGCGGCAACAACGACCTACCCTTCTTCCGTCCGGACCTGCACCTGGTGGTCGCCGATCCGCTACGACCCGGACACGAGCGGCGCTACCACCCCGGCGAGGCCAACCTGCGCCGGGCGGACGTCGTGGTGCTCAACAAGGTCGACGTGGCCAGCCCCGAGGCCATCCGCGAGGTCCTCGACAGCATCGCCGAGCTCAACCCGCAGGCCCCGGTGGTGCAGGCCGCCTCACCGGTCACGCTGGAGCCGGGGCCCTCGCTGGTCGGGCGGCGGGTGCTGGTGGTCGAGGACGGCCCGACCATCACCCACGGCGGCATGCCCTTCGGGGCAGGCACGACCGCCGCACGGCACGCCGGCGCGTCCCACATCGTCGACCCACGGGCCCACGCCGCCGGGTCACTGCGAGCGACCTACGCGGCCTATCCCGGGATCGGCCCGGTGCTCCCCGCCATGGGCTACAGCGCGGCCCAGATCGCCGACCTGTCCGCCACCATCCACGCCAGCGGCTGTGAGGTCGTGATCGCGGGCACCCCGATCGATCTGGGGCGACTGCTGGACGTCGAGGTGCCGGTGCGCCGGGTCACCTATGAGCTGCGGGAGGTCGGCGAACCGACCCTCGCGCAGGTGCTGGCCCCGATCCTGCGCGGAGCGCAGCGCTGACGTGGGGCAACCCGCTCGGATCCGGGCATGTCGGCCTTGGTCACGGTCTGCACGCGCATCCGGGAGCAGTCCGAGCAGGCACTGGTCGGCGGACCGCTCCACGTCG
>SLLJ01000350.1 GCA_007134165.1 Nitriliruptoraceae bacterium
ACGGGCTGCCGTTCCTGTCCCGCGCGCACTGGGCCGACCCGGCCGCCCCGGCTCCGGGCTGGTCGAGGGAGTTCGACGCCTGGGCCGCCGAGGTGCTGGCCGCCGGCGACCTCGACGCGCTGACCGGCTTCGGTGACCACGCCCCCGGGATGCCCTACGCGCATCCCACCACCGAGCACCTGGCGCCGATGTTCGTCACCCTGGGTGCGGCCAGCGACCCCGAAGTGGCCCCGCAGCAGCCCATCGACGGCTTCTGGATGGGGCTGGCCAAGCGCTCCTTCGTCGCCGCCTGAGCGCCGTCGATCCTGCGTGCGCTCAGGTGCAGCCGGGGGCGTCGATCAGGATCTCGACCCGGCGGTTGATCGCCCCGGCCCCCTCGAGGAAGGCGCCGTCCTCCCCGACGTCGGGGACCTTGAGCGCGGTGTCACCGGCGCCCTCGGTGCGCAGCTCCCAGGCGAGCCCGGCGTCCTGCGCCCACGCCGCCACCCAGGCGGCGACCTGCTCGGCGCGCTGCTCGGACAGGGCGAGGTTGTCGGCCGGAGCACCGCGGGAGTCGGTGTGGCCCACGAAGGTCAGGGTGGCCTGCTCGAACCGGGTGGCGAGGTCGGTAACGAGCGCCTCGAGTGCCTCGTCGGCCTCGGCCCGCAGCTCGGCGCTGCCGGTGTCGAACAGCACGTCGCCCGGCAGCGGCAGCGGCTCGCACGGCTCGGGCTCGGGTGCGACCAGCTCCTCGGCGCCCGGCAGCCGCCACAGCTCCACGGTCCCGTCCGACCAGCCGAACACGACGTGCCCACCCTCCTGGTCCATGGCCGTGACCTGCGGGGTCGGTATCAGCCCGATGGTCGCTGCCTCGCCGAAGGTGTGGCGCAGATCGCCGCCGGGGAGCTCGAGCAGCGCGGTGACGGCGTTGGCGGCGACCGCGAGTCGTGAGCCGTCGGGCGAGAACGCCAGGTCACGCGGACGGTCGGGCGCCTCGAGCTCGCCGATGACGTCGAGCGAGCCCGGGTCCCAGACCCGCAGCCGCGGTGCGCCATCCTCACGCACCGGCCCCAGCGCGCTCGTCCCGTCGGGAGCGAAGGCGAAGGCACGCGACAGCAGACACGACCCCTCCCCGGTGTCGAGCTCCACCTCCCCGACCAGCGCCTGGGTGTCGAGGTCCCAGATCAGCACGCGGCAGTCGGAGTGCGTGACCGCGAGCAGTTGACCGGCCGGGTGGAAGTCGAGCGCCTGCACCCAGTCCTCCGGGCCGGCCGGCAGCGTGCCCACCGCCACCGCGTCGTCGAGGTTCCACAGCGTCACCGCACCATCACGGTCCCCGAGCGCCAGCAGTGCGGCGTCGGGGGCGGCCGCGACCCGGTTGTCGAAGCTTCCCTCGAGCTCGGCCACCACCTCGACGTCGGCGGGATCCACCACCAGCACCCCGCCGAGGCTCATGCCGATCGCCAGCCGGGTGCCGTCGGCGGTGTAGGCCAGGTCCTCGGGTCGGGTGGGCGAGACCACCACGTCGATCAGCAGGCCGTCGGCCAGCTGGTGCAGGTAGGTGGCCCACTCCGCGACCGCCACCGTGGCGTTGTCCGGCGACACCGCGACCGCGTTGATCGGATGCTCGTGCTGGTGAACCCAGACCAGCTCGGGAACCCCGTCGGGGTCGGGAGGCTCGACGGCAGGCTCGTCGATGGGTGGCGGGTCGTCGACCTCGACGCCCGGATCGGACTCCACGAGTGGGTCGTCGACCTCGGGGGGCGGATCGGGCTGCTCGACCTCGGGGGGCGGGTCGTCGCGTGGTGCCGTCTGCTCGTCGGGATCGGATCCGCAGGCGGCGAGCGTCAGGGCGAGCACGACGGCGAGCAGGCCGGCCGCGCCGCGACGTCGAGGCCGAGGGAGAGGTCGAACCGCGCGCATGGGGGCCTCCACGGGTCGGCGTTCGCTGCCGCAACAAGCCGTGCCGCCGGGCTGCTGGGCGCGCCCCCCGGGTCGTTGGCGGTCCCCTCACGATGGCCTCACCGTGGGCGGGCCGGTAGGGGCGATGGCCACCACCGGCGTGTCCCACCGGGTCGGTAGGGTCGGGCAGACGTCGAGGCGACAAGCGAGGTCGAGGTGGCAGGCGAGGTCGAGGTGGCAGCCAGTCCCAGCGCACCGCGGGAGGTCCTGCGCATCAGCGAGGTCAACCGCCGGATCGCGGCGGTGGTCGCCGCCGGGTTCCGCGGAGAGGTCTGGGTCGTCGGGGAGGTGTCCAAGCTGCGGGAGACCAACCGCAGCCGCTACTTCGACCTCGTCGAGCACGACGCCGGCTCCAGCCGGACCCTGGCCCAGCTGCCGGCGGTGGTCCTGCGCTGGGAGCGCGTCGCCTTCGACGCCGAGCTCGCCCGCATCGAGGGCTTCACGCTCACCAACGGCGTCGAGATCCTCGTGCGCGGGCGGATCGAGTTCTACGAGCCCTGGGGCAAGGTCCAGCTCAAGGTCCTGGGCATCGACCCCGCCTACACGCTGGGCCGGATGCAGGCCGCCCGCGACCAGCTGCTGGCCGACCTCGTGCGGCGCGGGGTGCTGCGGCGCAACGCCGAGCAACCGGTCGGTCAGCCGCCGCTGCACGTCGGACTGGTGACCGCCCCCGGCAGCGACGCCGAGCACGACCTGCGCGCGAGGCTCGCCGCCAGCGGCTGGGGCTTCGAGGTGGTGCGCGCCGGCGCCCGGGTGCAGGGCCCGGCCTGCGAGGCCGAGGTCGCGGCGGCCATCGGCCGGCTCGCCGTGCTGCACCGGCGCCGGGCACTGGACGTGGTCGTGGTGATCCGCGGCGGGGGCAGCGCGGTCGACCTGCAGGGCTTCGACACCCCCGGGGTTGCCGCCGCGATCGTCGACGCCCCGTTCCCGGTGTGGACCGGCATCGGCCACGAGAAGAACCGCAGCGTCGCCGACGAGGTCGCCCACACCGCGTGGCCGACCCCCACCGCCGTCGGCCACGGGCTGGTCGCCGCCGTTGACGCCTGCGACGCCCGGGTGCGCGAGGCCTCCCACAGGTTGGTGGCCGGGGTCGAGTCGGTCCGCCAGCGCGTCGAGCGGCAGCTGGCACGGCGCACCGCGGAACTCGACCGCGCCACCGCGCGCCGGCTGCGCGGCGCCCACGTCGGGCTGCAGCGCAGCACGGCCGAGCTCGGCCGGCTCGCCGAGGCCCGGCTACGCCGCGAGCACCACGAACTCGTCCGCCGGCGCGGCGTGCTGACCGCGGCCGCGGCCCGGGCCACCGTCCCGGCCCAGCGCCAGCGGCTCGAGGTCATCGAGGCGCGGCTGCACGCGGCGGATCCGGCCCGGCAGCTCGCCCGCGGCTTCACCATCACCACCGACGAGGCCGGCCGGGTGCTGCGCTCGACCGCCCAGGCCGCCAGCGGCCAGCAGCTGCGCACCCG
>SLLJ01000415.1 GCA_007134165.1 Nitriliruptoraceae bacterium
AGCCCTGGTCCGGCACCGCATGCACGTCGGTGGCCAACGAGCCGTACAGCGGCGGGGTCACGACCGGGTCGGGGTCGTTGCGCTGCAGCACCACCCGGTGGTCGCTCTGGTCGAGCACGGCGATCACCGCGGCGTCGTGGTCGGACTTCAGTCGTCCAAGCCCGGCCGGGGTCAGCCCGGCGTCCCACAGCGCCCCGGTGTAGTCGACGGTGACCTGGGGCTGGTCGTGGTAGGGCTCGACCACGCCGAGGTCGGTGACGTCCAGCGGGGTGGTCCCGAGCTCGAGCGCCTCGGAGGCCGGTACCGGACCCAGCCGCTCGCACAGCTCCTGGAACGAGCTCACCTCGCCGGTCTCGAACGTCCAGGTGTCGTACACCCGTAGCGGCAGGTTGGGTCCCGTCCCGGCGGCCGTGTCCCAGGCGGGGACGAGTAGCTCACCGTCGGCGACGAACGCCGGGACGAGGGCGGCCCGGTACTCGGTGCGCGGCATCAGGATGCGGGGACACACCAGCCGGGCGGTCACCGCGCCAGGCTGGGCGGTGGCCGACACGGTGGACGCGGCGTCCACGATGCTCTGCACGTGGGCCCAGCCGTAGCTCTCGTCGAGATCCGGCAACTCACCGGCCGGCGCATGAATCGTCGCTGCCTGATCGCCCGATGCGGGCGTGAAGGTCGCGAGGGCGGTGGGCACGCAGATCAGCACCAGCCAGGGGCGCAGGCGTCCGGTCGAGGTCGCGTCCCCGGCCGCTTCGTCCGGCCCGGTCGGGGTGAGGATCCAGGGCAGGTCGGGGGCGGAGAACTCGATGAGCGGGAAGTAGCCGTGTTCCACGTCGACGGCGCCGGGCGCGGGGAACCGTCGCAGGATCTGCGAGGTGCCGATGCCCTGGACGTGGTCGACGGGGCGCAGCGCCACGTCGGTCTCCGCCCGCTGGCTGTCGATCTCGACCCAGGCCCCGACCGCCGCGCCACGCGGGAGGCTGCCGTGCCCCGTATCACGCGCGGTCAGCCCCAGTCCGAGCCCCTGCCGGAGCCAGGGAAGGAAGGTGAGGGACTCGTTCACGTGGGCTCCGTCGTCACCGGGTCGGGGAACGGCTCATGCGCTCATCGCGGCTGCGACCGGCACCGCGACCAGCCGGGCCGACTCGCTCGGGTCGCCGACGGCGCGAGCGTCGATGACCGCCTGCGCCGCCGCCTGCGTGAGTGGCTGGCCACCGACCCCGGCCTGCGCCATCGCCCCCGCCGCGGGGACGCCGTCGACGGCGGTCACGACCGTCCAGGCCGATGCCGCGACGCTGAAGGTGGGGGCCGGCCCGGGACGCGACAGGCGCACCTGCCGGGTGCCGGCCGAGTTCGCGAGCCCGCCGGGCTCGGGTTGCCACGTCTGCTCCTGGTAGCCGAGATCGGCGCTGGTGGTCAGCGCCTCCAGGTCCACGGTGGTCGCCATCGTCGGCGTGCCGAAGCTCACTCCGGCGGTCATCAGCTCGTAGGAGGGCCGTGCCAGACGCTGCTTGCGGCCCAGCTGCTCGAACTGGGCCGGAGCGAACCAGTCCTCGGCCGTCGTGAAGCTCTGGGCGGGCGATCCGGTGATCCCGGCGCCGGTCACCTCCAGGCGCTCGTGCCCCGGCGCGGGAACGGCCTGGCCGACGATCTCGAGCGTACGGCCGAGCGGTGCGACCCCCTGGCGGACCGTGAGCTGATGGTCGGGCCGCACCCACAGCACCCCGCTGTCCTCCGGATTCACGTACACGATGCCCGCCGCCGAGCCGACCGGTGGCGACTCGCTCCAGGACGATGGCTGGCCGAGTGCCGCGAGGACTTCGTCGCGGGGATGCACGATCGGCTTGGGCTCGCCGGCCGCCTTCGCGCCCACCTCCACCTCGAAGGTGACCTTCACCCCGAAGAATTTGAACGAGGCCAGTCCGGTGACGTACCAGGGTGCGGGTCCTTGCAGGTGGGCGGCCAGGTGCACGCCCAGCAGCTCTTTGTTGCCCGCGTAGATGCCCACGCCCGCGGACATGTCGGCCACGATCGCGAACGGCGAGAAGCGCAGCAGCACGTCGAACTCGAACCAGCCGACCGCCCGGTAGGTGGTCGGCCAGATCTGGACCGACGCCTCGAGGTTGACCGACGCGCCGAACTGCACGGTGTTGGACGTCACCGCGAAGTAGCACTGGATCAGCACGCTGACCGTCGAACCCACCGTGATCGCCGCCGTCATCCGCTGCAGGTCGTGCAGTGGGGCCGGCACGGCCGCCGGCGGTTCGAAGCCGGGGTGGAACCCGCCGACCGACAGCAGGAAGTAGGGCGCCTGGCCCACCGACACGAACAGGCCCATGTCGCCGGAGAGGTCGATCGCCGCGAGCAGCCGCGAGTCGTACAGCGAGGCCAGCAGCAGCATCTCGCCACGCGACAGGTCGAGGGAACCCAGCACGTCCATGTTGAGGGTGAGCAGCGCGGCGTCGGGCGTGGGAAGCCGCGCCGCGATCGACCCGAGCACGACGATCACCCCGTCGGGCAGGGCGAGGACCACCCCGAGCTCCGCAGTGATCAGCGTCGGGGTTCCCCAGCCCAGCAGCAGCACCGGTCCGACCACCGTCGATCCACTGCTGTGTGGGAAGTACTCGTCGAGCTGGGCGATGAGCGCCGGAGCATCGGCGACCGGGTCGGTGGGGAACAGCAGCCCGTCGACGGCGCCGCTGCGCAGTCCCGCAGCCAGCGCCTGCGTGTCGACCGTGCGGTGCAGGGCGAGGATGCCGCCGACTCCGTCGAGCGTGAACCCGAAGCCGATCGGTACCGACGGAAACGTCAGCGACAGACTGGCGAACAGCGCCCAGCCTTCGTCGGTGCCCGGAACCTCGGTGTCGACCACGACGACGGCGGTCAGGCCGAGCGAGGCGAGCTCGAGGCTGGCCACCCCGGCGTAGCGGCCGTCCGAGACGGCGAGGTAGCCGCCACCCGACACCACCTCGGCGCGAAGCGACAGGCCGAGCCCGGCCGGCGGCACCGCCCGGGGGGTGACCGTGATGCCCGCGGACGGATCGGAGGCGAGAGCCACGGCGACGCCGGCCCGGTCCACCGCGAACGAGACCACCCCCAGATCCGCGGACGCCTCCACGGTGGCGGCCACCTCGACGCCCCCAGGCGCCGCACCCAACGCCACCGTCACCGCCTGCAGCGTGATCGGACCGATCGTGGTGCCAAGCTCACGCCGCAGCCGGGCGCCCAGCGCGCCGGTGACACGCAGCCCGGTCAAGCTCGACCAGCGCAGGTCGGCGTCGAACTCCACGGTCAGCGGATCGCCGACCAGCCGGCGCAGGAACGACGATCCGGCGGCCGGGTCGAACTCCAGCTGCAGCGGGCCGTCGCCGGTCACGGACACCGACAGCTC
>SLLJ01000380.1 GCA_007134165.1 Nitriliruptoraceae bacterium
CGCCGAGCATCGCGACCGCCTCGTTGAGGAAGGTCCCGATCACCCGGGAGGTGAAGAAACCGCGCGAGTCGTTGACCACGATGGGCGTCTTCTTGATCTGCTGCACGACGTCGATCGCGCGGGCGACCGCCGCGTCCGAGGTGCGCTCGCCGCGGATGATCTCGACCAGGGGCATCTTGTCCACCGGCGAGAAGAAGTGCAGGCCGACGAAGTCCTCCGGTCGGGTGACCCCGGTGGCAAGCTCCGTGATCGGCAACGTCGAGGTGTTGGAGCACAACAGTGCATCGTCGGCCAGGACCGACTCCACCTCGGCGAAGACCCGGTGCTTGAGTTCGGTTGACTCGAACACCGCCTCGATCATCAGGTCACAGCCGGCGAGGTCGGCGAGATCGGCACTCGGGATGATGCGATCGAGCAACGCCTGGCCCTTGTCCTGACTGACCTTGCCCCGTGAGACACCCTTGGCGACCAGCTTCTCGGCGTAGCCCTTGCCCTTGGTCGCCGCCTCGAGGCTGACGTCCTTGAGCACGACCTCGATGCCGGACTTGGCGCACTGGTAGGCGATGCCCGCACCCATCATGCCTGCGCCAAGCACCGCCACCCGGGTGCCGCGCCACGGCTCGTACCCGTCGGGGCGCGAACCGCCCTTCTCGATCGCCTGGAGGTCGAAGAAGAACGCCTGGGTCATGTTCTTGGCCTGCGGCGAGTTGCAGACCAGGTCCACGAAGTAGCGGGTCTCGATTTCGAAGGCGCGCTCGACGGGAACCCCCGCGCCCTCGATGGCCGCACACATGATGTGGTGGGGCGCCTCATAGTGCGCGCCCTTGAGCTGCTTCTTGAGATTGGCGGGGATCGCCGGGGAGTTGGTCGCGAACATCGGGTGCTTGGGGGCGCCGCCGGGAATCTTGTACTTGGGGGCATCCCAGGGCTGCACGGCCTCGGGGTGCTCGGCGATGAAGCTGCGGGCGGCGGCCAGCGCTGCGTCGGCGTCGGGGGCGACCTCATCGATGAGCCCCAGCTCGACGGCCTTGGCCAAGCGGTGGCGCTGGCCCTGCAGCAGCACGTTCATCAGGGCGTTGACGATGCCCAGCATCCGCACCGTGCGCACGACCCCGCCAGCGCCGGGCAGCAGGCCCAGGGTGACCTCGGGCAGGCCGAAGACGGCCTTGGGGTTGTCGATCGCGACCCGGCGGTGGCCGGCCAGGGCGATCTCGAGTCCACCGCCGAGCGCGGTGCCGTTGAGCACCACCACCACCGGCACGCCGAGCGTCTCGAGCGCCCGCAGGGCCGCCTGGTTGGCCGCGGTGCTGGTGGCGACGTCCTCGGCGTCGTCGGGGCCGGCCTGGATCAGCTCGCGCAGGTCGCCGCCGGCGAAGAAGGTCGACTTCGCCGAGGTGATGATCACCCCACGCAGCTGCTCGCGGTCGGCCTGCAGGGCCCGCACGACGCGGTCGAAGTCCGCGACGAAGCCGGCGCGCATGGTGTTGACCGGCTGGGTCGGGTCGTCGAGGGTCAGCACGACAACGCCGTCGTCGCCGGCCTCGATGCGGATGGTGTCGGTGGTCAGCGTGCTCAGGGTGCTCACGGTCGGTCCTCGTGGGTCGCGGTGCGGGTGCTGGCGGCGGGGGTCAGACGCGCTCGACGATGGTGGCGATGCCCATGCCGCCGCCGATGCACAGCGTCACCAGCCCGGTGGTCAGGTCACGCCGCTCGAGCTCGTCGACGATCGTGCCGAGCAGCATCGCGCCGGTGGCCCCCAGCGGGTGGCCCATCGCGATCGCCCCACCGTTGACGTTGGTGACGTCGTGGTCGACGTCGAGGTCGCGCATCAGCTTGAGCGCGACCGACGCGAACGCCTCGTTGATCTCGATGAGGTCGAGGTCGGCCACGGTCATGCCCGCCTTTGCCAGCGCCTTGCGGCTGGCCGGCGCCGGGCCGGTCAGCATGATCGTGGGCTCCGAACCGGTCACCGCGGCCGCGCGGATCCTGGCCCTCGGGGTGAGCCCGTGGCGCCGGCCCGCCTCCTGGCTGCCGACGAGCACCAGGGCCGCCCCGTCCACGATCCCTGAGGAGTTGCCTGCGGTGTGCACGTGCTCGATCGCCTCCACCCGGGTGTAGCGCTGCAGCGCCACCGCGTCGAAGCCACCAGCCTCACCGATCATGGCGAAGGAGGGTTTGAGCGCCCCGAGGGCCTCCATGGTGGCGTCGGGCCGCACGGTCTCGTCGCGGTCGAGTATCACTCGACCGCTGAGGTCGCGCACCGGCACCACCGAGCGGTCGAACCGGCCGTCGGCCCAGGCCTTGCCGGCCCGGACCTGCGACTCCAGCGCGAAGGCATCCACATCTTCGCGGGTGAAGCCCTCGGTGGTGGCGATCAGGTCCGCGGAGATGCCCTGGGGCACGAACGAGGTCGCATAGTTGACCTCGGCGTCCATCGCCCAGGGGTCGCCGCCCGAGCCCATCGGCTCGCGAGACATCGACTCCACGCCACCGGCCAGGATCAGGTCCTCCCACCCCGAACGCACCCGCGCGGCCGCCTGGTTGACGGCCTCGAGCCCGGAGCCGCAGTAGCGGCTGAGCTGCTGACCGGCGACCGGCTCGGGCATGCCGGCGAAGATCGCTGCGGTGCGTGCGACCACGCCGCCCTGGTCGCCGTGGGGTTCGACGGTGCCGAGCACCAGGTCGTCGATCTGCGCCGGATCGAGCTCCGGGTTGCGGGCGCGCACCTCGTCGAGCAGGCCCGCGACGAGCTGCACGGGCTTGACGGTGTGCAGCGATCCCGTGGCCTTGCCCTTGCCGCGGGGGGTGCGAATGGCGTCGTAGACGTAGGCGTCGGTCACCGGGCTGGTCCTCTCCTCGACCGCGTCGGCGTCGCCGGCCGGCGCGGATCCGGCTTATGTGACAGTGGAACGGTAACATCATAGGTGGTCGATGACCGAACCGACGACCGAGCCGGCCGGTGCGAGGAGTCCCCGTGAGCGTCGCCGAGGTACCCGACACGGCCGAGCTGCGCACCATCGACGAGCTCGCGGCGGTGACGGGCCTGACCGTGCGCACGGTGCGCTTCTACGCCTCGAAGGGCCTGCTGCCCCCACCCCTGCTGCGCGGCCGGGTCGGGCTGTACGACCCGGGACACCTGGCGCGACTGCGGCTGATCCGCGAGCTACAGGAGGCCGGCTTCACGCTCACCGCGATCGAGCGGTTCATCGACCGCATCCCGCCCGAGGCCACGGCGGAGGACGTCGCGGTCTTCCAGGCGCTGCTGACCCCGTGGGTTGCGGCGGCCGCCGAGGAGCTGACTCGCGACGAACTCGACGCGCTCGCCGGACGCACCATCGACGACGACACCTGCGAGGCGCTGATCGCCGCCGGGTTCGTGGA
>SLLJ01000461.1 GCA_007134165.1 Nitriliruptoraceae bacterium
CCCTCGTTGGCGTGGTTGTCACGAACCACGCTGCCGGCCAGGTGCAGCCCGAAGGTGTTGCCGTCCAGCGCGATCGCCCCTCCGTTGCCGCCACCCGGGGCGCCCGGCCGGGCCGGGTTAGCGCCCACCCCTACCGCCCGGTTGTCGGTGAGCAGGCTGTTGACGATCACCCAGCTCACGCCGATCGACGACAGCGCGCCACCGTTGGAGCACGTGTTGCCGAGCCCGGGGCCGCCCCCGAAGGTGGAGTGCACAACGTGAACGGGTTCGTCCCCTGCCTGGTCGAACGCCCGGATGGCGCCACCGCCGACATCCGGTCCCACCTCGGCACACCCGTTGGCATGGAACGCGCTGTTGATGACGGTCAGCCGCCCCCCGCGCGCGAAGATCGCCCCGCCCCCCGCGAGCAGATCCTCTCCACCGACGAAGCCGCGCACGAAGCTCAGGTTCTGCACCGTCAGCCGCGGGTGGTCCTGGTCGTCGCAGTGCGGGGTGGTCCACACCTGGGCGGGGTCGCAGGTGTTGAGGTAGAGGATGCGGTGTCGGCCCCCGCCGTCGAGGGTGATCAGCCCGCCGCCGTCCAGCACGATCTCGGGGCCGGTGTCGTTGACGATCCGGGCGGTGTCCTGCAGAGCGATCGTGACCGGCTCCGGCCCGCAGTCGAAGACGATGGTCCCGCCCCGGGCCACCGCCTCGACCACCGCTGCCGAGGTGCAGCTGGCCGGGGTGCCGTCGCCGATGACCTGATCGGGATCGCTGACGTCTCGGGGCTGGCCCACGGCGGGGATCGGTGCGGCACCGGAAGCGTTGCCATGAAGCCCCGGCGGGGCCGGGCGGTCGGGCAGCACCGGGTCGTCGGGCAGCACCGGGTCGTCGGGCAGCACCGGACGCGGCTGGACTGGGATCGGCTCCAGACCGAGCGCACGACCGAGAAAGCTGGCCATCTGCCCACGAGTCACCACCTCAGCAGGGCAGAAGTGTGTGCCCTGGGGCGTGCATCCGCCGGTGATCCCGGTGGCGGCCAGGATGCCGATCTCCGCGGCGAAGGTGTGGCGGTCAGGGACGTCGAGGAAGGGCGCTGCCGGCCCGGTGTCCAGCGCCAACCCGCGCACCAGGAATCCCGCGAGCTGCCCGCGGGTGATCGGCTGGCCGGGGCAGAACCGGGTGGGTGCGGTCGGGTCGCAGCCCCGGGTGATCCCGACCGTCGCAAGCCGGTCGATGTCCTCGACGAACGGTGAGCTGGTGGGTACATCCGCGAAACGCCGTCCGCTGGTGTCGGTCAACTCGAAAGCACGAGCCAGGAAGCCGGCCATCTGAGCGCGTGTGACCGGCTGTGAGGGGCAGAACCGGGTCAGGTCGGCCGCATCACAGCCCCGAGTGATGCCGGCTGCGGCAATGGCCTCGATGAAGCTCTCGTGCACGGAGCCGTCGTCATCCACGAAGGTGCCGCCCGGCTCCAGCGCGGGGGTCTGTGCCCCGACAGCGGCCAGCGCGGGGGTCTGTGCCCCGACAGCGGCCAGCGCGGGGGTCTGTGCCCCGACAACCGCCAGCGCGGGGGCTGCCACCAGCAGGAGCACGACGATCACAACCGCAGGCGGGCGCCTGGCAAATCTCGCGTTGCAGGGTGCGATGCGTGGTTCCAAGACATCCCCCGAGCGCAGGCTTGCGGCGAGGACGGCCCGCCGCACGGGCATCGTGCTGCCGGTCGGCCGCGACCGGACGTCCAGCACCGCCGGTGCGCAAGACGCACGGATCGTCGGCGATGCAGAGGCCAGCGGCCGTGCGGAACGCCACGACGTCGGACAGCGAGGGACCAGCAGGACCGGACCGCGGCCTAGGCTCCGCGCTGATCGAGCTCACCGGGGGATGCGTCGGCCTCCTGCCATGCTGAGCGAGGAGCGCACCATGAGCGATCGTCCCGACCCCACTCCCGTCCCTGATCCCCCGGCACACCCCGCCCCGGTAGACGCCGCGGCTGCCCCGACGAGACCCACACCGACCGCCCCGAGCCAGCGCGAACCGGTCCTCGACCTGCTGCGTGGGGCGGCGCTGCTCGGGATCACGCTGGTCAACGTGCAGCTGATGTCCGGGCCGGCGGTCTACGCCCTGTTCGCCGGACGCTCGCCGTCCTCACCGGGACCCGCCGGTGAGGTGGTCCGTAGCCTGGTCAACTGGCTGGCAACCGGCAAGTTCGTCTCGAGCTTCTCGATCCTGTTCGGACTCGGCGCCGCGCTGATCGCCGCGCGGGCGACGACCGGCCGCGACCGGCGCCTGCTGGCCCGGCGCTACGGCCTGCTGGTCGCGATGGGGCTCCTGCACATGGTGCTGCTCTTCCCTGGGGACGTGCTGTTCGTCTACGGCATCAGCGGCTTCGTACTGCTGGCCTTCGTCCGGGTTCGGGCCCGCACCGCGCTGATCTGGGCGGTCGTGCTGCTGGCAGCCTCGACGGTTGCGCTGGTCGGCGTCACACTCGCAAGCCGGGCGATGCCGACCGACGCGTTCTGGCTCGCCGAGGTCACCCGGCAGCAAGCATCGGCGCTCGAGGCCTACGCCACCGGATCGGTGGCCGGCATCATCGCCGCCAACGCCTGGCTCGCCTTCTGGATCCAGACCGATCAGGTGTTCGCACTGCCCTGGTTCCTCGGATTGTTCCTGCTCGGGCTGTCCGCGACCCGGGCCGGCATCGTTGGTGACCTCGCCGGGCACCGCGACCGGCTGGTGCGCCTGGCCCGGGTCACCGTGCCCGTCGGGCTGGTGCTCAACCTGCCGCAGATCCTCGCCTCTCCAGAGACGATGGCTACCGGCGAGGCCAGCACCGCCGTCGCGATCAGCGGGGCGGTGGCCTACACCGCTGGCGCACCCGTGCTGGCCGTGGGCTACCTGAGCATGCTCGCGGTGATCGGTCTCGACCGCGGGACCAGTACGGGCCTCCGCCGCCGGCTAGTGGCGCTCGGACGTGTCGCGCTCAGCGGCTACCTCGGCCAGAGCGTGCTGGCGATGCTGGCCTTCGGTGGGCTGCGGCTCTACGGGCAGCTCGGGGTGTTCGGCGAGCTGGCCGTGGTCGCCGGCATCTGGCTGGTGCTGCTGCTGGTGGCCCCCTGGTGGACGGCGCGGTACCGCTTCGGGCCCGTCGAGTGGGTGTGGCGCTCGCTGACCTACGGCCGGCGTCAGCCGATGCTTCGGCAGGCCGACGCCGCGGGCACGCCGGCGTCAGCCACGCGGGGGTCGGGGCGTGCCGGTGCCTCCCTTGGCGCTGGCCAGGCGGTGGACGTCGACAGCCGCAACCTCCTCGGCGAGGCTGGAGAAGGGCACGACGACCGCGGCGAGCCGGGCCGTGGCGATCGGTGAGGCCGTACGTTTCTGCCCGTAGCAG
>SLLJ01000299.1 GCA_007134165.1 Nitriliruptoraceae bacterium
CGTGTGGCCGCTCGGCGACACCCGAGATCGAGGCTCCCGAGCCCGCCAGCCAGGGGGTCGTGGCACCCGAGTGTCACGAGGTGGACCGGTTGGAGGCCGCGCTTCCGGAGGGGACCGAGCCAACAGGAACGACCGCGGAACCGGTCGAGGACGCCTCGATGCCTGACGGCCAGAACGACGACGTCACGACGACCGCTCCGGAGGCGCTGTCGCTTGGCCCGGACATCCAGGCGTGAGGGGAGCAGGAGGCGCCCGACAGCTTCGCGGGGGTGTGGGTCGATCCGCAGCTGGGCGGGTATGCGGTCGCGTTCGCCGACGACGTCGAGCGCTACGCGACCGAAGGACGTGAGCGGTTCCATCCGGGGCTGGCGGTCGCGGAGGCCGAGCACTCCTACGCCGAGCTGCGCGCCATCCAGCAACGCATCGGCCAGGAGTAGACGGGCGCGGATGACAAGCCGGGCGCGATCCTGTCATCGGGTGCGCAGGTGATGATCAACCGCGCCACGGTGGGCATCTTCGATCCCGACGACCAGCGGCTGGTCGAGCTCTCGCATGCCTACGCGGCCACGGCCATCTGCTTCGAGATCCAGGAAGCGCCCAGCCCTCCCGGCGAGGGGGTGGAGGCGTTGGCGAAGGCATCGGGCTGGCGCGATGGGCTTACCGACGAGCACGGGACGGCGTTCGCGGTGCTCGAGGTCGCCCACGACCGTGAGACGGCCGAGGCGGCGTGGCGCGACAACGTCCCTGACGGCCTCGAAGCTCGGGACGACGAGCTACCCGCAGACCCAGGCTGTACGGCGACCTCGACGAGGTCGACGTCGACCGACAGACGGTGGTGGTGTGGTCGTCGGGAGAGTCGGGCAGTTGCCCGGAATGGCTCGCCGACATCGACCATGCCGACGGCACCATCACGTTCGAACGCGACCGGGCAGGAGGTCTGTGCACCGACAACTACAACCCCTACCGCATGGTCCTGGCCGTACCGCGACCGTCTCCCACCGGCCGATGAGCTGCCGTCCGCACCGCTCGACGGCGTTCCCGACCGTGAGGTGAGGATCTACCCAGCTGCCGAGGGGTAGCCGATGCCCTCGCCCGCCCCGACGTCGCCGACCCGCCAGGACGGCGGCGGGCGCCTGCGAGTCGGCGGCCATGGTCCGGCCCGGTCCAGCCGGTGGGCTCAGGCCGACACGCTGGTGGCTGCAGGGCTGGGGGCGCTGCTCGCGGTGTTGTTCCTTGCGACCGCCAGCAGCGGGCCGGCGCAGGTCAACGACACCCGCACGGCATCCGTCGGCGCGTGGTCGCTGGGGACCCACGGGGCGGTGCTGCTCCCTGACGGCTGGCCGGCCAACCACAACTCCTGGGGTGTCGAAGGACGTCAGGATCGGGTGCTGGTCAACCGGTTCCCGGGCGTGGCGTACTGGGCCAGCCCCGCCTACGCCGCCGCGAACCTGGTCGGCAACGAGCCTCCACCGGCCCATCCCGTCGTCGTCTCACCGGTCCCGGTGTCGAGCACCACAAGACGCAGCCCTCGCCAGATCGTGCCCGCCGCAGCGGAGGCGGTGATGGTCCCAGCAGCCCCTTGCGCCGCGCGGCCTCGCTGAGCAGCGTCACGTCCCGGAGGGACGAGTAGCTGCCGCCGGGCGACCGCGGGTCAGCGACCGACCGCAACGGCACGGTGTAGCCGTCGTGTGCGAGCGCGTCGTCACGGATGAGCGCCGCGGTGGCACCGAGGTTGTCGAACACGTCGTGCTGGCGGGCGACGACCAGGTCGAGCAGGATGTTGGTCCGCTCGATGTTGCCCAACGCCGTGCGACGCGGAGCGAGCAGCCGCTTGACCTGGCTGTCGATGAGCGCCTCCAGACCGCCCGTGGAGAGATGGACGTCAGGCGGAGCGACGGCGAGCGCCGCGGCCATCGTCGGCTCGCAGCGAGCACGGTGCCCGAGCGCCTTCTCGACCGGGAGGCGTTGGGTGCGCAGCAGATCAGCTTCGACGGCGCGGGTCAGGTGCCACAGCGACGGGATGAACCGGGTCCGCGACGGGTCGTCGTGCTCTCGGATCGCCGACGCGATGCTGGTCGCGGCGTCAGCAACGACGAAGTCCGGGCCGTAGCCGAGCTCGTCGAAGACCAGCCGCCACGCGGGCGTGTTCGCCTTCGACATCGCCCGCACGAGCCGCACCGCGATCCGCGGCGCTGTGGGGAGCACGAACGGGTCGTCCGACGCAGGCGGCCACCGCATCTCGGCGAGCACCAGCAGCCAGAACCCGTCGTCACGGCGAGAGCGCTTGCACCGTTCGAGCGTGCGGCCGTGCACCGGCACCTCGTCGAGCAGGACCACCTGCGGCCGGTCCAGCGGCTGCCCCGCGTCGCGCACAGCGTCGAGGCGGACGCGCTGCTCAAGCACTTGCGCCCGAAGCCGCGCATCCACCTCGGCGTAGATGACCGGCCCGAACGCCTCGCACCAGTCCGCGGCGACGTGCCAGGACCGACGGGCTTCGCTGGCCGCGTCGGTGGCCAGGACGAGCTCACCGTGCTCGTTCGCGACCCTACGGACTCGCCGGCCGGCCGTCCCCGACACCCGCAGCGCCACTTGGAGTTCGCCGCGTAGCTCTCCCCGGCAGCCAGCATCTCCAGTGCTCGCGCGGCAGCTCGGTGGAGGACTTCATCGCCCGTGCCGAGGCGGCCACCCCCGGCGCGGGTGGCCGGGTGCTGTTCAACGCGCACCAGACGGGTTCGGCCCGGAAGGGGCGCGACCCGCAGGACAGCGTGGCGACCCCCGACGGCCAGCTGCACGACACGCCCGGGGTCTGGATCGGAGACACCTCGGCATTCCCGACCGCGGTCGGCTCCAACCCGATGCTGACCTGCATGGCCCTGGCCCGGCGCACCGCGCACGCCCTTCTCGCGGCACGCTGAGGCCCCCGCGGGTTGCTCAGCGCCGACGGAGGGCGAGCCGTTCGACATCCCGGCCATCGAGGGCCGGGGCGGCCGCGGCGAGCGGTACCGCGCCGGCACGAACCAGCATGGCCGCAGCCGCCACCCGATCCCCGCGGCGGGACCACCGGCCCAGCAGTTGCACCGGGTCGCCGGGCTCGCCGACCCGCCCGGCCGCCAGCAGGCGGCGCAGCAGGGTCCGGCGCTGCCACCCATCGGGTACGGCGAGCAGCACCTCGTCGAGCGCTGCCGCCTCCAGCCGGCCGGCCTCCTCTGGCTGCTGGTCGAGCACCTGCCAGCGCTCGGGGGCCGTGCGAGCCTCGGCGAGCGCCACCGCCAGGGGGTGCGCGTCGCGACGCGTGGGACGGATCACCGGCACCGGCGTCGGGCGCACGGAGTCGGCGACGATGCCGACCCGGGCCGTGC